>JBKGYB010000164.1:0-4929 GCA_046546295.1 Opitutales bacterium
CATCAAAAATTCTTCCGATCTTTATCCTAATAGTCTGGCACTTGTTCTGCATTAATAGCCTGGCACTAAAAAGGCATAATGATGTTTGGCAGGCGCTTTGCGGTCTTTCGCGCTTAAGTCGTCGTGAACTGCCCTATAAGGATGAAACAGGGTCTGCGCTTGCGGCTTCCTCCGGGCTCTCCGGGGCTTCGGCAATTTCTATTAGATCCGTTCCTGCTTGTGCGGTGGCGATCATGGCGCTGTTGAGTCGGTTGCGCATGACGAAATAGGCGACCATCGCCGGGATCCCGATTGTCAGGCCGGTGGCTGTCGTGATAAGGGCTTCTCCGATGTCCCCTGCCAGAAGTTCGGGGCGCCCCATGCCCCCGCGGCCAATCGTCTGAAAAGCGCTGATCATTCCGCTTACCGTGCCCAGCAGTCCAATCATCGGCGCCACGGCCGCAACTACATTGAGATAGGTGATCCACTGGCTTACGGCGTTTTCCTCGGCTTCGAGGTTCTCCACAAACAGGTCGTCGGCTTTTTTGCGGGCGTGACGAATTTTCAGGAGGGCCGGACCGAGTGCCCGCGCCAGTAGGGCGGGGGTGGCTTCAAGCATGGATCGAGCCGTTTCCAAGTCACCGGTTTGCAGGCTTCGTGAGGTGGTTTCAATCTGTTCCCTTGTAAAGAAGCGGTCGCGTCGGGTCTCTTTCCACGAATAGAAAATGAGGAAAAACATCGCGACGGAACACAGCCCGAGCGGATACATCGCCCATCCACCCTGCTGGATCAGCGACCAGAGACTGAGGTTGCCTTCGGTCGCGGCCGCCCCGGTCCCGCCGTCCTGAGCGGAGAGTGTCGTGAAACTCGCGGTGAGCAAAAGAAAGATGACCGCCGCTTTGAAGCGGACATACATGAGAGTGTTGTGGGAGATGGTCATGTGTCTTCGAGCAGGTCTTGGATTGTGTGATAATATTTTGCAAAGACCCGGGCGTCACTCGGCCAGGTCAGTTTGCGCTCCAGCATTTCTTTGTAGAGCGTGACTGCATAATCTTGCTTGCGCAAGGCAAGAGCCGAACTCACAGCGAGTGCGTAGCAGCCGTCCAGTTTTTCCATGGGCAGGTTGGATGAAAAAACGATCGGGCGCAGCGCCAGTTCAAGGGCGCTTTCGTAATTCTCCCGCCGGAATTTGTCCGTGCCGAGCACATAATAACCAAGGGCGGACGGTCCGTAGGGCGCTCGCTCTGCAACCCATGTTTCGGCCAGAGGGCGGGCTTCCTCGGAAAAACGCAGCGCGCTGTAACTTTTCAGCACCGTGTCGTCGAGCGCGCGGCGTGCATCCGGATTTTCAATTTGCGGCTTCAGGATGGCGGCCACCGCGATGGACCGGGCCGGTTTGGGCGAGGCAAGGATGAGATCGATGTAGTATATGAAGAAGTGGGATTCGGAGGGCGGCAATACCGGTAAAAGTTTGGACCGCTGGCGAAAGAGCAAACGCATCAAAGCACGCGCCTTCTTTGACTCGCCCGCTTCCATCCACTCGATCGCGAGCGTTTTATAGCTTTCTCCCGGCAAGTGAAACGACGCGATTTGATCGTGCGTGAAAGTAAATATAACCTGTCCGGCGCCTTCGAAGGTTGAGATGCGAATTTCCTCTTCGGTGATTTCGGTGGGATGTCCGGTGATGCTTCGCCCGTTAGCGAGCTTGACGGAAATCGGGTTGCGCAGTTCGTCCCGGATACGCTCGAGTTCTTCGGTCCACGACGTTTCGGATTGGCCAGCGTAGGCGCTTGTTGCAAAAGCGGCGAGGCAGATGAGTGCGGTTGCGTTGAAGCGGTTCATGGATCGACTTGTTCGGGCAAAGGTTCCGGGCTTGTGGCTTCCGCATTTACTTGCTCGTTCTCTTGCAAGGCGAGAAGTTTTTCCTGCGCACGTTCATACTCGTAAAAATCTTTCAGCCGTTTGTCCGCAAGCATTTCTTCAAGCGTATTCCGGGCAGCCTCCGGTTTCCCGATTGCCTCGAACAGTAGGCTGCTTTCCCAATAGGCTTCCGCGGTTTCCTTTGGATAAGCGGGATAAAGCGTGTAGATGCGCTGCCAATAAGCGATCGCGCGTTCCGGCCGGTCGAGTTCGGTTTCGATTCGTGCCAACGCGCCGAGTGCGCGGGCGTGTGGGCGGCCCCGCATGTTTTTTGTGCCGAGGATATCGTTGAGCGTCTCGCGCGCGTCGTCGTGGAGGCCCTGGCGTGTGAGCATGTCAGCGCCGAGCAGATGCGCCTCGGGCGCAAGAGCGTGGTTGGGCGTTTCTTCGAGGAATCGTGTCAGCCAGCGTTTCGCCACGAGGACGCGTCCGGCTTCTGCGGCGAGCCGCGCTTTCCCGTAGTAGGCGGCGGCGCGGGCGGAACGTTTCGGGTAGTCGGTGAGAATCGCTTCGAAGTAGTCGTCGGCCAGCGTATAGCCGCGTTCGGCGAGGACCTGGCCGACAGCGGCGAGGGTTTCCGGGTCCTGCCGATCAAGCGGGACCATACGGTGTATGGCGAGCAGGGAGGCATCCGCAACAGCCTCATCATTGGCGCTGCGTTGACGCTCTGCCGTAAAATGCTTGAGTCGGGAGAACCAGGTGAGCTTGTCCTGCGCTAAACTTTTTGTTGCGGCGTTTCTGAGCCAGGTTTGAAATTCAGGAGCGCCGCCGTTCCCGTCCGGATGGCGCTTTTTATAAAGCTCTTCATAGGCGGCGAGAATCGAATGAACCGAGCGGGCCGCGGGATCATTTCCAAACCGTTCAAGAGCATCATTAAACACGGGAAAAGCTTCTTCCGTCCTGTCTTCCTTGCGAAGGGACCAGCCGATCCAGTAGAGCGCCTCGCTGATTCGGGTTCGTTCGGCCGCATCTTCCCGTTCGATGTAGCTGCGCAAGTGTTCCCTGAGCAAATCATAGCGTTCCAGCGCCCGATAAATTTTTGCCGTTTGAAATGTCGCGTAATCAAACAAACGCCCATTTTCCGGAGTTACCTGCCTGAAGGCGTGGGCCGCAGTGGTCAGTTCCCCCAGCCCCATATAGCTGTCGCCCCGGAGCGCCCGGGCTTCCGCCACACGGTGGTGTTCAGGGAATGTTTCCGTGAGTTCGGCGGTTATCTCCAGTGTTTTTGCATAATTCCGTTCCGCATAATGGACGTTGGCCAAGCGGTAGAGAATTTCCGGATAAACGGGGTGTTCTTTTGTCCGGGCCTCAAGGTCCTCCATGAGGCGCAGGCTTTCCGGGTAGTCGCGTTCAAAGAAGAAAGTGAGCGCCCGCCACAGTTCGACCCGTGGAATCAGACGGTTTTCCGGAAAGCCGTTAATCGCGGCTTCAAAGCTCTCCCGCGCGCTGACCTGGTCTTCAAGGAGGCTGTGATTGTAGCCGCGCGTGAAATACCAGCGGACCACTTGCGGATCGTCCGGAAATTCCCCGACCAATCCGTCGAGCACTTCAATGGCCTTGCTGTACAGTCCCTCGTCCTGATAGGCCCGTGCGATAAGAAAGAGCGCGTCGTTGGCCAGCTCGTGCTTGGGGTGCTCCTCCAGAAAGCCTTTTGCGGCGGACCGGGCCTCCGTCCATCGTTTCATTTCGTGGAGGGATAATATCCACCGGTAATGCGCCTCCGCCCGCAGTTCGTCCTCGAAGGCCACGTCCGAGGCCACTTCGCGAAAGAGCAAAACCGCTTCGCGATAGCGTTCGGCGAGCAGGTAGGCCTGGCCCGAGCGCACATAAAGAGCCGGCGTATAGTCCTGCATGGATTCGAGCAGGTTGAGTTGTCCCCTCATGCGCGCGGTCAATTGTCGGGCGTGGCTCTTCCAGATGCTTGAACCGAACCGCGCATGTTGCTCAAGCGAGCGCTCGGTTTCCCGAAGCCGCTGGCGCTGTTTTTCAATCAGCTTGTCGCGTGGCAGTATAAGCCGGTAGGCGCGAATGGCATCCAAGTGACGACCTTCCCGCAGAAGCAGGTCGCCTGCGTCGAGCGCGGCAAAGCTGAGCACGGCGATATTGGGCATGGAATCAATTTTCCATTCGGTGGCAAAAAGAATGTCCCGAACACGTTGGGTAGCGTTGGTTTCACCCGCGATTTGGAGCGCCCGAAGGCGAGCCTGCATTCTGAGAGTGAACGAAGCCTCCGAGTTGTAGAAGTTGTCGAGTTTCTGTGCCGCAGCCTCGGATTCACCCATCCCGTGGAGCAATTCGGCCTCTTGCAGCAAAGCCAGTCCAGCCTCCTTGGCGCCCGGATATACATCCTGAAAATGAGCGTAAGTTTTTGCCGCCGCCGCCGGCGCATTGGCTTGGGCCTGTGCGATAGCGGCATTGTAGAGCGTGAAGGCGCGCAGCCTGGATCCCGTCTTATGATTTTGCAGAAGGGCTCCGAAAAAGACGAGCGCATCCGTGGGACGGTCCGCCATCAATGCCGCGTAGCCCCGGACGGGCAGGATGGTTTGTTGAAATTCCGGGTTCAGGAATTCAGGTTCGCTTCCGAAATCAAGCTCCAAACTTTCCAATTGCCAATAAGCCGCTTCATATTCGCCGTTGCGAAAAGAAACGACCGCTTGTTCGAGCTGTTGCTGGAGGGTGGCGGCCTGCGACGTTTCCAAGGTGACGAAGAGAAAAAGAGTCAGAAAAATCCGTAGGCGCCAATAAAATTGGCGGATTATCGGCCATCGTTTTTTCATATAACGATTTCAAGATGTATAAATCCGAGGAAAAAGGAAATATAAATTACACGAAATGAGAGGAAAACGGAATTGACAGGCACAGCCGCATGGTGTTTGTTCTGTATTTTTGGAGACGGGGCGTAGCGCAGCCTGGCAGCGCATCTGCTTTGGGAGCAGAGGGTCGCAGGTTCAAATCCTGCCGCCCCGACCAATGGAATTTGGGCGCAGGGCGTCAGAGATGCGAGCTTTTTGGCAAAGCGGCGCCTCTCGC
>JBKGYB010000165.1:0-4891 GCA_046546295.1 Opitutales bacterium
GGATAGAGGCTTTACTATTATAATTTTATCTTTTATGACAAAAACAACTGCAAATGAGCAAATCGGGGTCGGCATTATCGGCTGCGGAAAAATTTCCCAGGCTTATTTCAATGGCGCCGGGACCTTCGAAATTTTAAAGATAATCGCGTGCGCGGACCTCAATGAGGCGGCCGCTCAAGCGAAAGCGGAAGAAAACGGCTGCGAGGCTCTTTCCGTCGAAGCCTTGCTCGCACACCCCGACATCGACCTCGTCATCAATCTCACCATTCCCGCCGCGCACGCCGAAGTCAGCATAGCGGCACTCAAGGCCGGAAAGCACGTTTATTGCGAAAAACCGCTTACCGTGGAATTGAACGAGGCGGATGAGATCCTTGCGCTGGCAAAAGAAAAGCAACTGCTCGTCGGCTGCGCTCCGGATACTTTTCTTGGCGCAGGCCATCAGACCTGTCGCAAACTCGTGGACGAAGATGCCATCGGACGAGTGGTAGCCGGCACGGCCTTCATGCTCAGCCCCGGCCATGAGTCCTGGCACCCGAACCCGGCGTTTTATTACCAGCGGGGCGGCGGCCCGGTCTTCGACATGGGCCCCTACTACCTGACCGCGCTGGTTAACCTTATCGGACCCGTCAAACGTGTCTGCGCTATCACTTCGAGAGCTTTGGACGAACGGACCGTGGGCTCCGGAGAGCGCAAGGGCGAAGTCATTCCGGTTGAAGTCCCGACCCATGCCTCCGCCACGCTCGAATTCCATAACGGAGCGCTGGTAACCGCCGTCTTTTCGTTCGACGTGCCCGCTCACGAGCATTCGCCGATTGAGCTTTACGGCACGAAAGGCGCGCTGCAAGCGCCGGATCCCAACGGTTTCGGGGGGCCGGTACGGCTCCATTCATTAAACAAAAAGGAAAACTGGCAGGAACAGGAACTGAGCCATATTTACGAGGAGAACCACCGGAGCATCGGAGCAGCCGACATGGCTTACGCGATTGCCGGCGGACGCCCCCACCGGGCCAGCGGAAATCTCGCCTATCACATCCTCGAGGTCATGCATGCCTTTGACGAGGCGTCGCAAAGCGGCAAACACGTCACGATACAAAGCAAGCCGGAACGACCGGCTCCTCTGCCCCTCGGCTTGGATCCCGGCAAACTGGACGCTTGATCCTTTTACAGGGGTCATTGTTAATGACGGAAATGACGCTTGCCGGTAAAGATCATGGCCATGTCGCGCTCGTCCGCTGCGGCGATTACCTCGTCGTCCCGGACGGAGCCGCCGGGTTGGATCGCCGCCCGGGCGCCTGCTTCCGCCGCCGCGACGAGCCCGTCGGGAAAGGGGAAAAACGCATCCGAGCAAACAACCGATCCCTTTAACGCAAGCCCGGCTTCCCCCGCCTTCCACACGGCGATTTTCGAGCTGTCCACCCGCGACATCTGGCCGGCGCCGACCCCGAGGGTATGCTCGGCCCCGGCATAGACAATGGCGTTGGATTTCACGTGTTTGACGACTTTCCAACCGAAAACCATGGCCCGCATTTCCTCCTCCGTTGGCTGTCGGCGGGTCACGACCTTCCAGTCGTCGGGTTGCTCCGGTTGCGCATCGCTGTCCTGCATCAAATAACCCCCGATTACGGCGCGCGCTTCGCGCAGGGAATCCGCCGGGAGGCTGCCCTTCACGGTCATGAGACGAAGATTCTTCTTCCGCCCGAACACTTTGCGCGCGGCTGGCGTAAAATCAGGCGCAATGATGACTTCACAGAAAATCGAGGCGATGATTTCGGCGAGATCGGCATCCATCGTTTGGTTCGCCACGATAATGCCGCCAAAGGGCGCCTGCCGATCAGTGGCAAAGGCCTGTTCCCAGGCCGAAACAAGGCTGTCCGCGCTGGCCACGCCGCAGGGGTTGGTGTGCTTGAGAATAGCGAGCGTCGGCTGCTGGAACTCTCCGATCAGGTAGACGGCCGAAGTAATATCGATGATATTATTGAAGCTTAATTCCTTGCCCTGCAGTTGTTCGAAACAGTCGAAAAAGCTCCCATACAGAGCGGCTTTCTGGTGCGGGTTTTCTCCGTAACGCAGATCCACCGCCTTTGGCAGGGACACGGACAGTTCGGCCGGTATGCCGGATATCGCTTCCAGATCGGGCTCTTCCTGCTGAGCCGCGAGATAACGACTGATCGCTCCATCATAGGCGGTCGTGCGGGCGAAGACTTTTTGGGCGAGTTCGCGTCGCAAGCCCGAGAGCCGCTCCGGCTTCTCCATTGCCGCCAGTACCCGGTTGTAATCCTCCGGATCCACAACCACCGTGACCGAGGCGTGGTTCTTGGCGGCGCTGCGGAGCATGGAAGGCCCTCCGATGTCGATGTTTTCCACCGCCTCTTCAAAATCGACGCCGGGCTTGGCCACCGTCTCCTCGAAGGGATACAAATTGACCACCACGAGATCGATCAAATCGATGCCGTGCTCCCTGGCGCTTGCCAGGTGCTCCTCGCTGTCCCGGCGCGCGAGCAGACCGCCGTGTATTTTCGGATGCAGGGTTTTCACCCGCCCCTCCATCATTTCCGGGAATCCCGTGTGGGCGCTCACCTCGGTCACAGGAATGCCTTCCTTTTCAAGCAGTCGGGCCGTGCCGCCGGTGGAAAGCAGGCGGTAATCATGTTGTTCGACAAGCGACCGGGCAAAGACGGCCAGGCCTGTTTTATCGCTGACGGATAGGAGGGCTGTTTTCTGCATCATGAAGCGGTTGTTCGTTCGGATCGTAAAGGGGTCTTTCTTTACAACAAGGTCCGCCCATACGCCAAGCGTTTTCCGGTGGCAGCCCGGATTAATTTTCCACCCGTTCGAAATTCGGGGAACGGTTCAATAGGAACGTCCGACCTTATTTTCGTAGAAATTAATGTAGGCCTGGTTCACTACGGAATATCCGCCCGGGGTGGGATAATCGCCCGTAAAATACCAGTCGCCCCCGTGTTCGGGAATCGCCTTGTGAAGCTTTTCAACTGGAAGAAAGACAATCTCCAGCTCCCCCTTCCACGGAACATCCCGCGGGCGCACAAGATCGGCTATCTTCCGTGCAATGCGTTCTTCCGAGTAGCGTTCATACACGCGCTTGACATGGTTCTCCATGGCTTTCGGGGGCTTGTCGCGCTGCGCTACACAGTCCTGGTATATTTCCCGTAGAAGTTCGCCCGCCCCTTCATCCCGGATCAATTGGACGGCCGCTTTAAATGCGATGAATTTTCCGAGTTCGGACATGTCGATGCCATAGCAGTCCGGGTAGCGGATTTGCGGAGCGGTCGAAACAATCACGATTTTGCGCGGATTCGCGCGGCTTAGAATCTTGATCACGGATTCTTTCAAAGTGGTGCCCCGCACCACGGAGTCATCGATACATACGAGGCAATCCTCCTCCTTGACCACGCCGTAGGTAATATCATAGACGTGGGAAACCAGTTGGGCGCGCCCGCTTTCCTGGGCGATAAAGGTGCGCAGTTTGATGTCCTTATGCGCGAGCTTTTCGCCGCGCGGCCAGTTCCCCATGATCAACTCGTCCAGAAGCGCCGCATTGAGGCGGTTTTCCTCCTGGGCCTGTAAAATGGCGGATTTCACTTCCTTGCGCCTGTATTCGCGCAGAGCGTCCAACAACCCGTGGTAGGCCACCTCCGCCGTGTTCGGGACAAATCCGAAAACACTGTGGGCAAAATCATTGCCGATCGATGCAATCACCTGCTCGAGCAACGCGCCGCCCAGTGCTTTGCGCTCCCGGTAAATGTCGGGATCATTGCCCCGCGAGAAATAAATCCTTTCGAAGGAACAGGGCGTCACCGGTTGTGGGTCCGCAAAACGCTTCGTATAAACCGTTCCGTCGTTTTTCACCACGGTCGCCGTGCCGGGCTCCAATTCCCGTATATTCTCCTTTGGTTGATCGAAGATCGTCATTAGCGCCACCCGCTCCGATGCGACCGCGACCAATTCATCGTTTTGAAAACAAAAGCAGGGCCGTATGCCGCGGGGATCGCGGATCGCAAAGCTGTCGCCGTTGCCGATCAACCCGACCATGGCATAACCCCCGTCCCAATTGGCGGAGGCCTTCTTCAGAATACGCACGGGGTCCAGATCCTTGCTGATCACACCGGGGATTTCGCGTCCGTCAACATTCCGGTCCCGCATGCGGTGATAGATACAATCGTGCGCCTCATCCAGGTGGAATCCGATTTCCTCCAGCACGGTCTGTGTATCCGTCCCGAAAATGGGATGCTGCCCCCGCTCGATCAGTTTCTCATTGAGTTCCTTTTCGTTGGTCATGGTAAAATTACCCGCCAACATAAGGTTCTTCGTGGGCCAGTTGGACTGCCGGATGTAGGGATGACAGTTGGAAGAGGAATAGCGGCCCGAAGTCCCGTAGCGCAAATGCCCGATAAGCACCTCCCCGCCATAATCAAATTCATCCCGAACGGTTAAGGGAAATTCCGGATGAATGACCCCGCGGTCGACCTTCTTTTGATACGCCTTCATTTGGCCTTTGAAGATACGGTCCAGCGAATTCACCTTAATGCTCCGGTCCCGGAACATATAGGACTGGCCGGGCGGCACGTTGAGCTTGACACACCCGATTCCGGCGCCGTCTTGCCCCCGGTTGTGCTGCTTCTCCATCAGCAGGAACAACTGGTTGAACCCGTACAAGGGCGTGCCGTATTTCTCTTCGTAATAAGCCAGGGGCTTCAGGAGGCGGATCATGGCGATGCCGCATTCGTGCTTCAAGTCGTCGCTCATAGAAAAATACAGTCAATATATATAAGGAAAGTTAAGAAGCTACCCCGCGCTTGGCGATGCAAAGTTCAAATTTTATTCCGTCAGGTTCAAATGGCAGGCATGCGTTCGCTAATTTAAGGCGCGCGGG
>JBKGYB010000166.1:0-4852 GCA_046546295.1 Opitutales bacterium
AAGCTGCACGCTACTTTAATTTCCGAAAATTTAAATGTTACAAGGTACTAGTAAACCACCTTGTTCAAGGGGAATTCAATGATTCCCTCCGCCCCGTGCGCTTTCAACTCAGGAATGATTTCGCGCAACACCGTTTCGTCGACCACCGTTTCGATTGCCACCCACTGTTCGTCCGACAGACGGTTGACGGTCGGGTTGCGCAAAGCGGGCAAGGCCCGCACAACAGCGTCCAGGTTTTTCTTTTCAATGTTCAGCTTCAGGCCCACCTTGCTGTATGCCTCCAGCGCCGATTGCAGGAGCATGACTATATTCTCGATTTTTTTCCGTTTTTCCGGCATCTGCCATGCCGACTTGTTGGCGACCAGCACGGTGTTGGTTTCCAGAATGGTGTCCACGATGCGCAACTTGTTCGCGCGGAGCGAGTTGCCGGTTTCCGTCAGGTCGACGATCGCATCCACAAGGTCGGGAACTTTCACCTCGGTAGCCCCCCAGGAAAACTCGACTTCGGCGCTGACACCCTGGGATTCCAAATAATCGCGGGTAATTTTAACCACTTCCGTGGCAATGCGCTTGCCCTCCAAGTCACGGGCCGTTTGAACCGGCGACGATTCCGGAACCGCGATCACCCATCGCGAGCGGCGGTTGGATGCCCGGCTGTATACCAAGTCGCAGACTTCGACGACATCCGAGCCGTTTTCCCGCACCCAGTCGCTGCCCGTGAGGCCACAATCAAAAAAACCGTGCTCCACATATCGGCTGATCTCCTGCGCCCGTACAAAGCGCCCGTCCAGATCCCGGTCATCAAACGAGGGACGATAGGACCGCGAACTTTTGGAAATCCCGAAGCCCGCCTTCGCGAATAGCTGTATAGTGGCATCTTCAAGGCTGCCCTTGGGCAAGCCCAGCATGAGGAGTGGTGTTGATTCCATGGGTATTAAAATCTGCCTTCCGCAGGACAGAGCACAAGAATAAAAAAAGCTTGCTTCAATCGTGTTGAAACAACAATAAATGTCTCTCGCCAAGCCGCATTCCCCAGCGTGCCGGAGACTATTTCCCACCAACCATGAGCAACGAAGCTAAACCGCTGATTGTCGTCGCAGAAGACGAAAAAGAACTCGCTAAACTGATCTCGGCGCAGCTCGAGATTTCAGGCATGCGGAGTCAGCTCTGCCATGAAGGCAAGCATGTCGTCCGCTTCCTCAAAAAAAATTTTGCCAACCTACTCCTGCTCGACATCAATCTGCCCGATTCCAACGGATTTGCGCTAATGGATGACCTCAGGAAGAAAGGGGTCGATATCCCCGTCATTTTCCTCACAGGAGAAAACGTGGAAAAGAAAAAAGTCCAGGCACTGGAAATGGGTGGGGACGACTACATCACGAAACCTTTCGGTTTCCCCGAACTGATCGCCCGCATCCATGCCGTGCTACGGCGGTCGGAAACAGCGGGTGACGCCGCCATCACTCAAAACACCTCAACGGTGGACGAACCGTTCGAGTTCTGTGGCGCGGAAATCATCCCAAAGCGACTCGAAATCCGGTTTCCCGATGACCAGACTGAAACCATCGGCCGCAAGGAGCTGGGGATTTTTACCATCATGGCCTCCAACCCCAACACCGTGATCACTAGAAAAAACCTGATTCACGCCGTCTGGGGATCCCACGCAAACGTAAAAAGCCGCTCTCTGGATCAGTATATCGTCAAAATACGCGAGCTTTACAAACGGCACAGCTTGGCCCTCGATGAGTTTCGCACCGTGCACGGCGTGGGCTACATCTACGACACAGACGATTGAGACGAAACCCAACTAAAACGCCTCTCGCCCATTGTCCAGGGCTGAGAGGCGTTGAGAGCTGTGTCCGGCTTTTAACCGGAATCAAATCATTTTACGCAAGCTGCGTTGTTGCGCCTGAAGCAGTCGCGTTGGAGGATTGATCCCCTCCCTCCTTCTTGTCGCGATCACCAGCATCACAGGCGATACGAGTCGAGGCTTCTGTTAAGTCAGAACCTTTCCCGCCACAATCCTTGTCCTTGTCTCGGGGGCAGGAACCCTTGGCGGCCAGTGTTGAAACCTCATTGAAGCCGTTTTTTTCATCGCCTTTGTCTTTGTCGTCCGAGCCGGGCATGGAACAGCAGTTGCCCCCCGCATGCGCTGTTACAAGGGCGCCGGCAACGAATAGAATTGATAGGATTTGCTTTTTCATATTTTTTTATCTCTGTTTTGGTTAATATTGCAGATTAGAATTGGTAATGTAATCAAGGCGCGAGTTCCATGCAAATAAAAATTTAATTTATTCCGGGCATCGCTTGTGTCAGTATACGCTACCTGCTTTTTTAACAATGCTTCCATGGTTCCAAAATCAACTTTTCCCACTATACCTTGCGCCCATGGCTCGTTTCACGGACGTCGTCTTTCGTCAATTCTGCAAGGAGCAAGGCGCGGATGTGATGGTGACCGAATTTGTGCAGGCCGACGCGTTGATTCGCGATGAGCCCCGCCTCTGGGAAACCGTGGATTTCACGCCTGAACAACGCCCCATGGGAATCCAGATTTTCGGCTCAATTCCGGAGACCATGGGCCAGGCGGCTCGTATGCTTGCGGATCGGCTGGCTCCGGATTTTATCGACCTCAATTTCGGTTGCCCCGCCGAGCGCGTGGTCTGCACGGACGCCGGCTCCTCCATGCTCCGCAACCCCCGGAAGATCGGCGCGGTGACCGCCGCAGTGGTACGCGCCGTCCCTGACACACCGGTCACGGTGAAAATCCGGACCGGATGGGATGCCGGGCACATTGTCGCTCGGGAAGTCGGTCGCATCGTCGAAAACGAAGGCGCACACGCCCTCACGATTCACGGTCGCACAAAAGCACAAGGCTATAGCGGCGAGGCGGATTGGCCCCTGATCGCAGCTGTCGCATCGGATCTGCAAATCCCCGTCGTCGGCAACGGCAACATCCGTAGCGCGGAGGATGTCATCCGGGTTCGCAACGAAACCGAATGCGCCGGTCTCATGATCGGCCGGGCGGCTCTTGGCTACCCTTGGATTTTTCGCGATATCAAGCACTACCTGGAAACCGGCGAACTGCCCGAACCGCCGGGTATCGCGGAACGCTGGCAAACCATCCTTGACTATACCCGCAGAATCATGGCACGCCCCTTCCGCGAACAACGCCATTCCAACCTCCGCTGGATGCGTCCGAAAATTATCGCCCTGACCAAGGAAATGCCGGGCTCCCGCAAGATCCGGGGCGAGCTTGGAAAGATTGAAGTAATCCGCGATCTCGAAGATATTGCGGCGCGGCACAGCGCGCAATATGGATTCGAAAAACCCGCCTGTTGAAAGATTTACAGGAGACCGACTTATGAAACACCGCATACTATTCCTCTGCACGGGCAATATCTGCCGTTCTCCGGCGGCCCATTGTATTTTCCAGCATTATGTCGACCAGGAATCCCGTTCCAGGGATTTTGAAATCGATTCGTCCGGAACAATCGCCTTTCATGCGGGGGAACCGCCAGATCCGCGCATGCGGGAAGCGCTTCGCGCCCGGAACATCCCTGTCTTCGGGAAAGCCCGCCCGCTCGCGAGTGGCGATCTCAGGCATTATGACCTGATTCTGGCAATGGACCGTGAAAACCTTAACTTCGCACGACAAATGGACGCAAGCGGCGAGCACCAAAGCAAAATCCGGCTCTTTTCCGGGTTTTGCACGAAACATCAGTCGGATGAAGTCCCGGACCCGTATTACGGGGGCGACGCAGGTTTTGAAAAGGTCCTCGATATGATTGAAGATGGTTGCTCAAATCTATTGAAAAGTTCAGCTTTCGAAAAGGTGTAGCAGCCTGTCGGACTTCTGTCGGACTTACCTGGTCGGCAAAGCCCGACAGACTCCTGGATGGCCCTGCGCCGCTTATGCCCTGATCCGTTGCCCGCCATGTCCACCGAACTGCAAAACGTCATCGCCGAAGCCATCGCCGAAGCAACCGGCGAGCCCTTCACGCCCGTCGATGCAAAGCCTGTCGGGGGCGGATGTATCAACGATGCCCGACTCTTCAGCGACGGAAAACGCTCCTATTTCGTGAAATACAACTCCGCGGAAGCTGCCGGCGATTTCGCAGCTGAAGCGGAGGCCCTGGAAGCCATCGCACACACCGGAACCATTCGCGTGCCGGAACCTGTCGCCCGTGGCACGACAAACGGCCGAGCCTTTCTCGCTCTGGAAGCTTTTCAGCTCGGCTCCGGTTCAACCCAGGGTTGGCGCAGGATGGGCGAACAACTGGCCGCTCTGCACGGCCATGCTGCGGAAAAATTTGGTTGGCACAGGGACAATAACATTGGCGGGACCCCGCAATCAAATGGCTGGCTCGACAGCTGGGCGGAATTTTTCCGCGAACGTCGGCTCCGCCCACAATTGGAACGGGCCCGTGCGAATGGCTACGACTTTTCCAAAACCGGGGATTTGCTCGAAGCCGTGACCGCGTCCCTGTGCGACCACAACCCAAGGCCTTCGCTCCTCCATGGCGATTTATGGGCCGGAAACGCCGCTTTCACCGCCGATGGCACACCCCTGATCTACGATCCCGCAAGTTATTACGGCGACCGTGAAACCGACCTTGCCTTTTCCGAATTTTTCGGAGGATTCCCGCCCGCGTTCTACGAGGCTTACAACGCAAGCAGCCCGCTTTCCGAAGGCTATGGCCCCCGGAAAACCATCTATAACCTTTACCATGTCCTCAACCACGCTAACCTTTTCGGTGGCGCCTACGCAGCCGAAGCAAAGCAAATGATCGACCGAATTATCCGCTTTTCGCGGAACTCCGGTTAAAGCCCTTCTCTTAACTTTTGAACACAA
>JBKGYB010000167.1:0-4825 GCA_046546295.1 Opitutales bacterium
GGGACGCCCTTGCTCCGATAGGGGAAACGGCGTCCGGAGGACATAAAGCCGGTCCGGTCCGTCCTTACAATCCGAAATCGTCCATATCGAGCCGGTTACTTGACATGGCGCCGCTCAATTCGACCCAGCTAAGGGGCGAGTAACTGCCCGTAGCCACCTTGTAATCAGCCATTGCCTCATCGTAGCTAAAATGGCTGTTTCCCACAACAGACGCATCATAGGCGGCCACGGCTCCGAAAACACGCCCCGAACTCCCGCCACCATTCATCTCAACCGTTGCGGTCGGAGCGTACACCGAGCCTGCCAGATAGCCGTTGCCGGCAACCTTGATTGTCTGGTTGTCATCCATGGCAGCCGTTCCGAAGATAATAAAGTTCTCCGTTTGTTGGTTCTTGTTGAGCACCCCGTTGCCGCCAAGGCTGACATCCCCGGCAGCATAGACCGTCAAACTGGCCCCGTCTTCAATGATCAATTCCGCCTTTCCCGACATTCCCATTGATCCGGTGGAAACCACAATAGTGTCGCCCGCAATATGTAGCGTCTTCTTACCGGCCATTTTCCAGTCCCCGATTTCATATTCCCCGCCCGCAACCACACCGCTGGTGGGAAATGTTGCACTTGGTGAACTCAATTCCGGTGCGTCGATATCCGGGAACTCCGAATAAAAGTCTTTTGTAATGCGTGATTCATCGACGACGCCTGGATTCGAATAATCCGTAATCGACCCGTTGGGCCCGACGTCCGGATCACCGCCCCCCGTGGCAACGTAGCCATAGATGTCGGCGTTCCCGACGTCGACAGCGTCATTTTCAACGGCTATCGTGGACACAGTGACGTTGGAATGCACGTTGCTCCCGCCGTAAGGACCGGCGCTGGAATCATAACTGTCCATAATTACATTATTGCCACTCAGCTCAATTGTTTCCTTCGAGTTGAAACCATTCCGGAACGGGAAAAAGCCTTGTTCAACCTCCGCGCGAATCTGTTTGCTCACCACGCCCGTGACATTTCCATCCGCGCGCCCCTCGGCGTAAATTTTCGGGTTATCCGTATCCGCCCCCAGGATCACCACACGGATCCCCCCGTCTACCCCGCTTCCGAGGTCATAGGGAGAAAATTCCCTGGCCCAATACGTGTCCCCGCTGGGCCCCGTGCCGGTCTGCCAGCCGGAATTGTCATTATTGTTTAATGCATTCAGCCCCAGGTCCAACCCGCCTTCGGCAAGATTAAACGTCGCCCCCATCAAAAAAGAGCTCGAAGACATGCGATTCTCGCTTCCGGCCAGATAAAGATAACTACCCGTTAACAACATGATAACAAAGGCAAAAAGGACGGCCATAATGAGCGCCGACCCCCGCTCTTTGGATGCGTGGTTACGAGGCTGTGGCATATTTGGACTTGTCTTCATTTTTTGCCTTTCTTTTTTATAAGGTTACCGGTCGGTTGCGCATCATGAAACGCGCGGAAATAATATAGTCCGATGCTTGTGTCTGGGAAATAAACCGAATCATTTCAGCATCAACCCGCACGCTTTTGATCGAGAGCAAAAGGGAAGAACTGGAGGCATCCAGGCTGTCCCCGAGTGGATCATAGAATTGAAATTCGAATTCATCCAGGTTTTTCAAAAGGATCTCATTTGAGACCAGGTCCCCGTCTTTATCCCTTTCAATGCGGCTGAATATTTCTCCTGACGCGTCATAATCATACTGTATTGTTTCGCCGTTATGAAAAGAATCGTCCGGTAATTCGATCACAATCAACGACTCATTCGCATCCAAAACATCCTTGGCTACACGCAGGTCGCGCCCGAAGAGCTCCAGCGCCTTCCGGCTATCCTGGCTCATCTCCACATAGGCCCCCACGCTTTTCGAACCGGAGGCAAAAACGATAAAAGTAGCGGCAATCGACGCAATCGCGATAACCGAAATCGTAGCCGCCAACATCACTTCGACGAGCGTGAATGCCGAAGTCTTCGACTGCCGGATCCGCCTATTTTTCGATTCCTTCATACCTCCTCCCTCATATTGTCCGGTAGTAGTAGTCGTTCACTCCGTCCTTCACAAAATATGTCACGTATTTCATCGTTCTGTCCCGGCCCGACCTGTTGGTGAAAGTGACGGTCACTTCCACCCGTTTGCGGTCGGAAGATTCGTCAATTATCTTCCGCTCAGCGTTGTAGATCTGGTAGACCGAATCATCGAACCGGGCGTTGACATCAATGTCTTCCGTCGCGGGCAAATCGGAAAATGCTTTCCACGAAAGGGAACGTATCGCCTCCATTTCGCTTTGTGCAATTTGAGAGACCCGGGTATAATGGCGCGCCCCTTCCACGATGGAAAACCCCTGTCTGATCGCAGTCAAGCCACCCGCAATAATCAGGGCGAAGAGGACCATGGCAAACATGACTTCAACGAGCGTGAACCCGGAACCGCTGCCCCGCTCATGAGGACGACCCGCATGGATAGAACTTGTCATGCTCTTATTTAATCAGCCTGAGTCAAAAGGTCAACCTTTACAAACCCTTAAGTTGTTGCTTGTTCGCGATTTACGTTTTATTTACACCCGTCCGGGCGCAGCAACACGTTGCACCCGCGGCACTTGCAAACACCGGAAGCTCCGTGATCAGGTGTCGAGGGCAATTGCCTCCAGCATTGGAGCGGCGGCCTTAAGGAGGGCATCATGCGCGGCGCCATTGCTCACCACGACTCCCGAACTCTGAAACATATTAAAGGTTTCACCTCGAAAACCGGTAATCCGTGCGCCGGCCTCGCTTGCAATCAATGCTCCGGCCGCCGCATCCCACGGCTTCAGCCCCATCTCATAGTATCCCGCAAAGCGTCCGCAGGCCACATAACAAAAATCCAGCGCGGCGGCTCCCAGGCGGCGCACGCCTCCGCTTTCCCGCAACATGTTCTCCAAGGCCCGGCACAGGGGCGTTGCGCGTTGCGCACGGTCATAAGGAAAACCTGTCACAACCAGGCCCTCCCGAAGTTGTTCGCGGTCATTCACGCGAATGGGGCGTCCATTACAAGTCGCCCCCTTTCCGAGGACGGCACGAAAATGCTCCCCCGTGACCGGCGCCGTAACGATCCCGCCCATTGCTTCCCCCGCGTAAAGCAAGCCCAGGGAAATCGCCCAGCCGGGCAGTCCGTGAGCGTAATTAGCCGTCCCGTCGATAGGATCCAGCACCCATTGAAAAGCGTGTTTGCGTTCGGCTTCGCAGGCGCTTTGACCGCCCTCTTCGGCAAGAATCCCGTCATTTGGAAAACGCTCCCGGATAAACCCGAGGAGACGGGCCTCACTTACGTGGTCCGCCTGTGTAACAAGATCCACATCCGTCGATTTAGAGCTGATTTCAAGCTCCCCTTTTTGCAGGTCGCTCAACTCCCGGCCCAGCTCCGGAAGCATGGTTTCAAGAGCGTCAAGG
Source organism: Opitutales bacterium (assembly GCA_046546295.1). Lineage (GTDB taxonomy): Bacteria > Verrucomicrobiota > Verrucomicrobiia > Opitutales > Coraliomargaritaceae > JBKGYB01. The sequence continues at coordinate 3,428 of JBKGYB010000167.1, forward strand.
CGTTCTTGCACGGCTTTATACATCTGCTCTTCCATAATAATTTGCTTGGTTTATTGCAACGACTCAAAGGTCAGGGGGAATGCCGCTAACTTAAGCGGCTTCCTGGTAAAAATCCAAGTAATTATTCAGGATCCCTCGAGGGAAACTTGCGCGATGTTCAAGAAACGAAGTTTGACGCTCCATTGATTTTACACTGGTGTAACAAAAGAGTCATCCATCTGTCACATAACTCCCTTACATTGGTCCTGAATTTGGGATATATAAGTACCGAATGCATCTGAAACACATCAACCAAATCAAAAAAGCAAAGCATATGAAATCGAAAATTCCAACAAACATCCGGCGTTATACGTCAGCGCTGGCAGCGCTTGCGTGCGCAGTCAGCCTGCAATCAGAAGCCGTTACGGTGGATCCCGGGCTTCCGGAATACGAACCGGTGTCCGGGGTGTCCGGAAATTTGAACTCCATCGGTTCGGACACCTTGAACAATCTGATGACTTTATGGGCGGAAGGATTTGAAGAAATCTATCCCGATGTAAACATCCAGATTGAAGGGAAAGGATCCTCCACCGCCCCGCCTGCCTTGATTGCAGGCACGGCGCAGTTGGGCCCGATGAGCCGGGAGATGAAAGCATCCGAAGCGGATGAGTTCGAAAAAGAGTACGGTTACAAACCGACGCCGGTGCCGACCGCAATTGATGCGCTCGCTGTCTTCGTCAACCTCGATAACCCGATGGACGACATTTCCCTTGAGGAGGTGGATGCGACCTTCTCCAGCACGCATCGCCTCGGCGGCGAGCCCGTCGAAACATGGGGGGACCTCGGGGTCACAGGCAGCTTGGAAGACCGCTCCGTCAGTCTTTACGGACGCAACAGCGCCTCGGGCACCTACGGCTTCTTTAAAAAAGTCGCGCTCGGAGGAGGCGATTTTTCTTCCAATGTAAAAGAACAACCCGGCTCCTCCTCGGTCGTCCAGAGCGTTGGCTCCGATATCACGGGCATCGGTTATTCCGGGATCGGTTACAAGACATCCGGCGTGAAAGCAATCCAACTGGACGGAAAGGAGCCAAGCGCTGAAAATGCCTTGGACGGCTCCTATCCGCTGGCCCGCCCGCTGCTTGTTTATGTCAACCGCGATCCACGCAGCGAGTTGGACACCCTGACGCGCGAATTTCTTCGCTTCGTCCTTTCACGCGAGGGCCAGGAAGTTGTGGTTAAAGACGGCTACTACCCGCTCCCTGAAGCACAGGTGAAAAAGCTACGGAAGACGCTGAAGTAAACGAAAATTAATTGAGCCGGTCGGAATCCGAATGGATCCGGCCGGTTCTTTTTTTCAAACGCGGGGCGTGCCGCCCTTTTATCCTACATTCCGCAGTTGAACCACTGATTAACACTGAT
>JBKGYB010000168.1:0-4796 GCA_046546295.1 Opitutales bacterium
CGTATCCCAAGGCGAGCGTTTGTTTTGGCGGGTGGTTGCCTTATCGCCATGTTTGCCGATGCCGAAACAAATCTTAGTTTCCTTGTTCCAAATGGGCTTGAACAAGCGAACCATGAAATCTTCGACCGCACCTTGCATTCCGGTTTGAATTGGCGCCGCTCGATATTCGAAGTCGGCCAGATCCAGCTTCGTCTTGGAGATGCTCCTCGCGTGCTCCTTCAAGCGATTGTAGAGTGCCTGCCCCTGTTCCTCGACAGTCTCGGCGTTGGCATTCTTCGGTTTTGATTTTCCGACGTAGATCGGCGTTTCTGTCCGTGAAAGGAGGTTGTAAGCCTTTTCACGGACACCCTTGTAATAAATTGCATAGACACCGGATCCGAAGAACGGCGCTTCGATAAGTTGGTCCAGTGGCCGCTTGCGTTGGTTCACGAAACTGAAGGCGAAAAATTTGGCAATGCCATCGGATCGGCCCAATGTTATGCCAATGGAGCCGAAATGAACCGGCGATATGGCTTCACGGAATTCCCGCAGTTCGGAAAGCAATTTACCTGATTCCCCGACGAACTTCCGTATTTCTTGCGATTCCGGGGTCGTCTCTCCAGGTGCAGGCTGGTAGTTGTCGAGCGCCCGGCGCAGGCCGGTTACCTGCTTCAGAATCTCATCGATGCTCATTCCGGATTTTTCAAGCTTCGGCATATCACCGTTCAACCAACTCTCCGTCCCACGCGCAAGCTTGGGAATTGGCAAGGGGCCGAATCTTCTCCGCAATGGAAGCCGCGACGGCTTCGGCCAGCTTTACGGGGACGGCATTGCCGAGTTGGCGCATGCTTTCCGTCCAAGAGCCAGGGAAAACATAATCGTCCGGGAAAGTTTGGATGCGAGAGGACTCGCGGACGGTGAAGTAACGGACGCGCCCGTTTGGATAAAGAAGCATGTTTTCGCCACCGGGAACACCGTGATCTCCCGCCTTGAGAGCTTTTGACGGCTCGTCGAGGGGGCTGCCGGTATGCCCGGGATAGCTTCTGGCTCCGGGTTGATACAGGTGATTTTCAACCGATGATTGATCGCGTGGATCGGGTAGTCCGGCCAAAGCGTCGCGGACGGTTCGCCACGCTTCAGTGGTGTGGAAAAATTCACAGGACCGCAGCTTCTCGATTTTTTTTTGAAGTTTTGGATCCGGCTTCGACGCTTTCAAGCCATGCGCTTTCCAATACTTTCCGGTCACGAATTTTGCCCGTATTAAATCGTCCTGCGTATGCGTGACCGCAGGGAAAGACCAGCCGATGTCAAGATCGGTGCGAGAGCCGATGAAAAAGACCCGGTGTCGACGCTGCGGCACGCCATAATCGGCGGCATCAGCAAGATGAATGCTGACCTTGTAAGTGAGCTCGTCTCTATTAACGGCTCTTGAGGTGTGATACCGCTGGAGACGGCGAAGGTTGGCTTCCCAATCGATGTTTTTGGAAACAGGGAATTCAGGGTAAGTAAGTTGCAAGCGAATGAACTCCACATAGTTGGCAAAGGCCGGGCGCATCAGGCCACGGACGTTTTCGAACATGAACGCGTTCGGCTGCAGTTCTCGAACGGCTCTTACGGCTTCGGGAAACATATCGCGGGCGTCGGTGAAACCCTTGGCTTTGCCACCCATCGAAAAAGGCTGACACGGAGGCCCGCCCGCCACGAGATCGACGGGACGAAATTGTCCGTATGATACTTCACGAACATCCCTCTCGACGATGTTCCACTCCGGGCGATTGTGGCGAAGTGCGGCGCAGGCGTTCGCATTCCGCTCGAAGAGCGCGACGGTATCAAAACCCGCTCGCTCCAGCCCAAGCGCTAGGCCTCCTGCACCAGAAAACAATTCAATTGAACGCATGTTCATTCTTGTATCTTTCTCCGGCAACATTTGTCGAGTGTTTTTTTGGCGAAATTGCAGTTCCTTTGCTTCGTGTTGCACAAACAAGCGGGCGGCCTTCGCCGGCGGGGAGGTCGCGCTCAGCAGCCTCGGTCGACGCCCAAGGCTCGATGAAGCCATCGATCAGGCCTGTGGTCGTCTCCGTTCCATGAATCATCCACAGGTTATTAGTAGGGATTGCGGGAGGGACGGCAAGGGTATTTACCAAAGAAAAAAAGCACCGCCTGTCAGAATCAGCCCTTGCCTGGCGGGTCGAATGGGTATTGGCGTTATAATCAACTTTTGCGAACAAAGGAATTCGTCGAGCATGGCCCACTAAGAAACTGGACTCGAAGCGGACAGCCAGTCGCTTTATCTCAAAGGTTCGGAAAACAGGATGGATTGTCCCTGAAATTAAAAATTTCAGTCGTAGCTTAGTTCAGTGGCCTTGCCTCGGAAAATATAGTAGGACAGCGCGGTGTAGCCGATCAGGAACGGCAGAACAATCAAAGTGCCAACCAGAATGATTATCAGGGATTCCGGAGCGGCGGCGGCATCGGTGATCTCCAGGTGTCCGGGAATAATGTAAGGATAGAACGAATAGACCAAGCCGACGAATCCGAAAATAAAGATAAAGACCGAAATGGCAAAAGGCATCCAAGCCAGCCGGTCCTTCGGCAGGGGCAATTCCCCGCATAAAAAATGCACCAGAAAGGTCAACCCGATTGAGGCGACAGGCATGATGACCAGAAGGGTGACTTGCGGGAAAGCGAACATGCTCTCATAGATTCGCGTGTCGGTAAAGACGGCTGCCAGACTGCTCAATACCGCGCCAATCACCATGATCCAGATCGCGCGTCGCGTCCATTTTACGGCACGGCGTTGCAGCGCGCCTTCCGTTTTCATAATCAACCAACTGGCCCCCATAAGGATATAACCGGCTACGACCAGCACTCCGAAATAAAGGGCGAACAACTGCGCCGTCCAGCTTTCTTGGAAACCGACCATGAATCGCCCCACCATATACCCCTGGTTAAGCGCCACCACGGTGGACGCGAAGACAAATGAGCGATTCCAAAAACGCTGTCTTTGGGGCGGGCATTTTTTTCGGAAATCAAAGGATACTCCCCGGAAAATAAGCGCGATCAACATCAGCCCGACAGGCAGATACAGATTGGTCAGAACAATGCCATGGGCGGGAGGAAAAGCCACCAGCAAAAGTCCGACGCCCAGCACCAGCCAGGTTTCGTTTGCATCCCAGAATGGACCGATCGAGGCTATCATTCGATCACGCTCGTCATTGTCGCAAAACGCGCAGAGCATGCCGACTCCAAGATCGTAACCGTCTAAAATCGCGTAGGCCAGAAAGGAGATCCCGATCAAAAGCGCGAAAGCATAGGGGAGCCAATCCCCGGATTGAAAGATTTCATTCATGCGCTTTGTCCTTCCGTTCGAATCGGTTGCTCCATCTCCTTGCGATTGAGATAGTAGAGCGTCACGATAAACGCTCCCAGAAGAAACGCATAGGTGATCAAATACGCGGCGAGTGTCAGTCCGACGTGAGAGGGAGGCAGTTCCGCCACGGCGTCTCGAGTCCGTAAAACGCCATGGACTAACCAAGGTTGACGACCAATTTCGGTGACATACCAGCCCGCGATGGTGGCCACCCAGCCACTGAAGGTCAGCGCCACCAGCCCTTTCAGAAACCAGGGATGCCATTCGCTCTTGCGCAATATTTGCCAGCCTCCCCAGCAAGCAAAAAGGATCATAACCAGCCCGATGCCAATCATAACCCGAAAGCCCCAAAATACGGGAGTCACCGGCGGATGCTTGTCGCCAAACTCGTCGAGCCCCTGTATGGATCCGTTCCAATCGTGCGTGACAATAAACGCGCCCAGCTTGGGGATCCCGATTTCGTATCGGTTGCTCCGTGTTTCGCTGTCCGGAAGCGCGAACAAGACAAGCGGCGCGCCGTCTTCGCTTTCCCACAGCGCTTCCATCGCCGCCAGTTTCGCAGGCTGATGGTCACGCGTATTTTTCCCATGCAAATCACCGACAACGGCCTGCGCGGGAGCCAATAGGACCATCAACACGACCGACACCTTCAAGCCGGAGGCGACAGCTGGACGCTTGTCGCCCCGCAACGCCCGCCAGGCCAGTAACCCGCCGACCAGAAATGTCACGCTTAGGCCGGAACTCAGCAATGTGTGCGTCAGCCGATAGGGCATGCTGGGGCTGAAAATAATTTCCCGCCAACTGGTTGCGTGCACCACTCCGTCGATCACCTCGTAGCCCTGCGGCGTATGCATCCAACTATTAAGGGCGAGAATCCAAAAGGCCGACAAGGTGGTGCCGATGGCGACCAATGCCGTGGCGCCGGTATGCACCCACCCGGGCACTTTGCGAAACGCGAACAGCATGATGCCGAGGAAGGTCGCTTCCAGGAAAAACGCTGTCAGCACCTCATAAGCCAGCAGCGGGCCGGCGACGTTGCCCACCGTGTTCATATAGCCCGGCCAGTTGGTGCCGAATTGAAAGGACATGGTGACTCCGCTCACCACTCCCAGACTAAAGCTCAAGGCAAATACCTTTGTGAAGGTAAAATACAACTCCATCCATTTGTAATCGCCCGTCCAACGATAGCGCAGCTTGTAAAACAATAACAACCACCCCAAAGCAATCGTGATGGTGGGAAATAAAATGTGAAAGGTTATATTCGCGGCAAATTGTATCCGCGATAAGACGAGTTCATCCATGATAGGTAGATTGGACTGGTTCACCGTGGGGTCAAAAGCCAACCTACACATATTAACCCGGCTTGTCGGGGCTCTGCATTCCGCTAATACCCCCAGCAGGATAGTAATGGACACCCGATAGTAATGGACACCCAGTTTCCAGGACG
>JBKGYB010000169.1:0-4743 GCA_046546295.1 Opitutales bacterium
AAGGGCGTCCCGCCCTTGTATCAGCGGAGCCCGTAACCACCGAAAGTCCATACGCCACCCTTCGGCCTCTTCGGCCACTTCGGCCACTTCGACAGGCTCAGGACAGGCAGGCTCAGGGCGTCCCGCCCTTGAGCGGCGGCTACGCTACCCTAGAGGCAAACGCAGCAGGGCGGGACGCCCTGCCTCCGATAAACCTACATTCCGCGGTTGAACCACTGATTAACAGGTAAACACTGATCAATAATGACTTATGGATATTGGGCCTTTCGCCGAACAGGCGAAGCGGTAAAAGTCGCTAACCCCTTGGTAATCAGTGTTCATCAGTGTGCATCAGTGGTTGTACTAATCTTTTTAGGATGAATGATCAGTTGTTTCCGATGTCGCCGTCGCCGAGATCCCCGCGCAATTTTCGATCCAGCTTGAGCTTTTCGATTTCGGAGCGAAGAAAGGCTTCGAAGCAGTGGTAGCGCGGCAGGATCGATTCGGTTTCCAGGAGTTCCTGTTGAAGTTCGGCGGACGAACATAGCGTATGAATTGCCAGATCGAGCATGCATTCCGGTTCGTTGATGGAACTGAGGAAACGGAACACTTCATCCGAAATGCGTGCGCCGAGGCGTTGTTGCGTACGGATCAGGCCCAGGATGCCCGACCGGATTTCGGCAACGTCCGGCGGAGGGCCTCCGGGTTGGCTGAGCACCTGCTGGATGCGTGCCCGGCGGAAGGGGGTCTCCGCAACAAAGGCGTCAAAACGCACGCGTGCCAAACCCTCCAGAATGAGGTCCGCCGTGCCGTCCTCGTTTTGGCGGCAGGCCCGAATTATTCCGACACCCGCCACGGGGCACGGCGTTTCCTTGCCCGTCTCTTCAGCGGACGCCTCATCAAGCGCGGCCAGCACGAATATACGATCCGTAGCCAGCGCTTCGTTCAGCATCGTGCGGTAGCGCGTCTCAAAAATGTGAAGCGGCATCATTGCCTTCGGAAAGAGCACCGCCCCGCTTAAGGTCATTACCGGAACTTCCCTTGGTATTTCAATTTTTTCTATCATGCGTGTTGTGTTCATCTGCTGACGAGTTGCCGGTGTGCCGGCGCCAAGTCTCAGCCCCATTTATCGGGGTGCATCAGGGTTGGGTCGACCTCCGCCGCTTCCGCGTAATAAACCGCCATGCGAAAAAAGCGGATTCGATCCGGCGGAACCGCTGTATCCTTGCGCCGTGCTTCTTCAAGGAGCACATCGGGCGCACGTCCCTGCAATTCATGGATTTCACGGACCCCGAGGTCAATAAGATTGCGCGCGGCCGCCACATCCATGCGCGGAATCCGCATCAGGGGGGAGTGCAGGGCCTCGTAATCGACCTTCTTTTTGTGTTGTGCGTTTGCCATCAACCCGAACAAAAAAGAATATGACGGGTTTGGCAAACCGATCGGCGGGTAATCGGAAAATACCGGACAGACTGCTGAACTCCATACTTTGATGCCTCCGATGCAGAGCTCCAAGCCTCAGACGCTCGCACCGCGAGCGTCATTAGGTTGCGCGAAGCGCAATATTGGCACACCCGGCAGGACTCGAACCTGCAACCTCCTGATTCGTAGTCAGGCGCTCTATCCAATTGAGCTACGGGTGCATGGCCAAAACGGCATCAAGGCAAAGATAAGCGCCCGGATCAAGCAGAAGTTTAAAAAAATCCGAAGCTTAAACGCCGCCGGGTTTTATGTACACGAATATGCCTGCAAGCGCGCCGAGGAGGACGAGCGCCCACCATAGCGCGACGGCCAGATTCGGCTTCCGGTTGATCAGGACAATGAGGCCGCCGAGAGCGAGCCAGATCAGCATTTTGCCGATCAGCCAAGGGGCGCTGAAACTGTAGTGCATTTTGGAAATAAGCGCGAACCCGGCGATGAGTATCAGAACCAGGCCAATGCCGCTGGTTATGGAGCCGAGCTTTTTGACGCCGGCGTGTTCGCTTCCGGCGAGGCTGCGCCCGAGAAGCGCGCCGTAGCCGAGGAAAAGCATGAGAATGCCGATGAGGTGGAGAATATTGTATGTTGTTACTGGCATGGTGTGGTGAGAGGTCACCGGCTGCGCCGGATTGCTGATTCTTGATTGCTGAACGCTGATGCCTGAACCGTGAGGTCAGAGGCGAGAGGCTATCTTTCGGAAATTTGCCGCGTTATCCAGAAAAAAACCCGGCGCCCCGCGGTATTTTTATTTATATTTGCAAGTTGTTGTTTTTCAGAGACCCATCTCAAATATTAAATTTTTGATCTCAAATGCATTTTCATGCGGCTTTCGGGCGCAAAATGTAGTTTGCCCGCAGCCCCCTACAGGCCGGAGGCGGGCCATAGGACCCGCCTCCGGGGCTTGTTTTTGGGGTAGGCGGGAGAATCGCGCTACATGGCCTTCGGAATTTCGGCCGGGATGTCGACGTCGTGCGTGTCTTTCCGCTTAACTTTCTTTTTGCGGGAACGACGACGCAGCATGCGGTCGAGCTTGTGCACCATATCGTCGATGGATTTATACATGCTGTCGGATTCGCCGGTTGCATTCGGGTTGTTGCCACGCAATTCAAGGTGCCCTTTTGCAATAAATTCTTTTTGGTGTGTTACCTGATGGGGGTCATACTCCAGTTGAACACGCATCCGGACAATCTGCTCTTCGTGTTCGAAGAGTTTTGCAGCCTTTTCCTTGACCATGCCCTTCATCGCTTCAGTTAATTCGATATTTGAACCGGAGATGATTATTTCATTTTCATTCATGGTATTTACCCTTTCACTTTGTGTTTTAGTTGATCCGGAAAATCGGTTCCGGATGCCTTAATCGATTTGGACACAAAAAAACCAACCCCCGAGGAATACTTGAATCGCTTTTCCGTGATGATCATCACGGGCGGTTCCTCCGGAATTGGTTGTGCTCTAATCAAGGCAGTTAAGAACATAAACCCCAATCTCCGGGTTTGCAACCTTTCGCGGTCAAAACCTGATGATTTTTTTGGTTTGGAGAGTTGTCACCTGCCTGTGGATTTGACGGACCCCGATGCGCTTGCGGAGGGAGCGGATCAGGCGGCGGTCTACGCGGCTGAATCAGGACCGGGCGAAATCCTTCTGGTGAACAACAGCGGGTTCGGGGACTACGGGCGCTTTCACGCTCGGGATCGAGATAAACAATTGTCAATGATGGACTTGAATATGCGCGCCGCAGTGGACCTCACGGCGCGGTTGCTGCCCCTTCTGCTGGAACGGGGGGGCGTGGTCATGAATATTGCATCGACGGCCGGGTTCCAACCGACCCCGTTTTTGGCGACTTACGGGGCGACGAAGGCGTTTTTACTGCATTGGAGTTTGGCGCTGCACGAAGATTTGCGCGGGACGGGTGTGCGTGCGCTGGCGGTTTGTCCGGGGCCCACGCGGTCGAATTTCTTTAGGCGGGCGGGCTTTGATCAACCCCCTGTTGAGAATGGCGGTCTGCAGGGGCGAATCGGGGGAATGTCCGCGGATGCGGTCGCTCAGCAAGCCTTGCGGGCGCTTTGTCGTGGGCGGGTGTTGCTGGTGACGGGCCTGCGCAACAAAGTTGTCGCGTTTTTGGGCGCTGTTCTTCCGAAAACTTTGGTGAGCCGGGTAGGCGGGTGGGTTTTGGGCAAGTTGCGGGAGAAACCGGAATGAAAGACAAACATCCTTTCGGGAAAGAAGCTCCCCTTGTGGATCCGTTGGAACTGCCGGGCTGGATTGTGCTGGAGGACGAATCGCTTCTGGTTGTGAACAAGCCGGGATGGCTGGTTTGTCACCCCTCGAAAAACGGGCCGCTTTCAAGTTTGGCAGGAGCTGTCCGGGCATACATGAATGCCGGGAAACTGCATCTGGTGGCGCGGCTGGATCGGGAAACCAGCGGGCTGGTCGTTTTCGCAAAGCGGCCTGCCGTGGCGCGGCGTTTTCAGATGGCGATTCAAGAGCGCCGGGTGCGGAAGCGGTATTTGGTGATACTCGAGGGTGATCTGCGGGAAGAGGCGCGGGTGGAACGGCCTATCGCCCGGCGGAAGGGCGGGCCGGTGTTCGTAAAATCGGAGGTGCGGGAAGACGGCGGAGGACAGAGCGCCTGCACGGTATTTAAACCACTGGTCCGGGGAAAGGGCTACACCCTTTGTCAGGTGGAGCCCGAGACGGGACGCAAGCACCAGATCCGTGTGCATGCGGCGTGGTTGGGGCATCGGGTTGCAGGCGACAAGTTGTACGGGCCGGACGAACATTTATACCTTGAATTTATCGAGCGGGGCTGGACCGATCATTTGGAGCAGCGCCTGCCGCTCTACCGTCAGGCCTTGCACTGCCACTATTGCTGCTTTGATTTCCCGGAGGGGCCGTTTGCGCTGTCGGCGGAGCTGCCGGAGGACATGGAGCGCTTCGTCAGGGAGCGGATGGATTGCGAATTGCCTCGGATGAGAGAAGGGTGATGCATGCTCGCCGGGTAGCGTGTCCGCCGCTCGTATCCGCCGCTCATTGGCGAGACGCCCTTGCCCTGCCCTGAGCAGGTCGAAGGCGCTCCGTAACAGAGCGCTGTGCGGAATTCGGCTTACGAGAACGGCTTACGAGAACGGTTGACGCGTTTTACCTGCGGCACGCATACGCCACTCGTGATCCGCTCTCGTCGCCCGCTCTCCTCGACCGTCGACCGGTTTTCCGCCGGCTTAAGACTCCCCCGAAAACCCGAAGATGGTGTCACGCAAACTTCACAGGGGGAAGGAGTCCTGATGC
>JBKGYB010000170.1:0-4678 GCA_046546295.1 Opitutales bacterium
AGACGGCGCTCAGCCCCAGGCAAAGCAGACGAATCGGTGATTGTTCAAAGTGCATGTATAAAAAAGCCGCCTACTTGCGTAGGCGGCTTGCATGTAAAACGCAATCGAAACCCGACGATTAGAACTTAACGCTAACTGTACCGTCGGTGCCAACGTTGTCCGGAGCGCCTTTGGCTTCGATATTTGTACCCTGCTCGATATTTTCATCGTAGGTCTCGCCCGCCACAGGTTCGAAGTTTTTCACGTAATCTTCGAGCCCCTCGAGTTTGCTAGACTCAACTTCAGTCACGCCCTTCTCAAGGAAGTACTGGTCCGCGCCGGATGCCAGCTGACGGAGGTTGTTCGTGATCGCTTTTTCCTGAGAGGTCGCGCGGACCTTCTGGAATGCGGGAATCGCCATCGCGGCGAGCAAGCCGATAATCACGACAACAATCATGATTTCGACGAGGGTGAAGCCTTTTTTGCTTTGCTTATTCATTATGATATACCTTTGTTTGGATTATTTTATTTATATATGAGCCCCGGTGGAGCAGCCCATAATTAAACACCGCCACTGCGTACTAACAACACTAAAATGCTTAATATGAGCTGTTTGACATGTTTTTTACACATTTCGCGCGATGCGCAAAATGTAACTTGCCCGCATCGCGGACAAGAAAGAGGAATGGGATAAGCATAAGCAAACCCGTGCGGCGATCAACCCATGTTAGCCGCCGATTTCCAAAAGGGTTCAGGGAAATTTTGTCTCGCGGCCCGGTTGATCGTGCTCCGCGCTAATGCAGCCAGCATGACAGAAAAACTTTTGATCCGGCTGTTTCAGAACGCTCAATCTTCGTCGCCGTCATCGCCGATCGCCTCAACCGGACACCCTTCAAGGGCCTCCATGCAGAGATCAATATCTTCCTGTGTTTCCGGTTGCTTACACACATAGGAATACCCGCCCTCTTCGTTGCGCTCGAAGAAATCGGGCGCCGTCTCCCGGCACAGGTCGCAGTCGATGCATTGTTCATCGACGTAGAACTTCCCTTTTGCGTTTTCCGGCCATTTTTCTTCTTTGTTTGCCATGCTCCGACACCATTCGCGTTTTTTCGAAAGAGTCAAGCAGAAGAGCCGGAGATTTATGCAGACAACCAAATGGCGGCGCAATATAAGTAGCGTTAATACGCGTTTAGTGCTTCTAATAGTTTGTCCAGCGCCCTATCCCGGATGGCAGTGTGCTGCGAAGCAAAGCCCGGCGGGATTTCCGCTCTCGTCGCACGCTATCGTAAGCCGTCGTCCGGTCTTACGCGCATGAACCTAAAAAGATTAGAACAACCACTGATGGACACTGGTCCCGCTCAGCGGGTCTGATAGGACAATCGCTTTTTTAAAACGGACTCACAGTCCCGCCTAGTCGGCTGTAACAGGTTTTCTTTAGTAGCGTGCAGCAAACGTCCCCGTAAGGTTCAACTGCGGAATGTAGGTTCAAATGGCCCTCATATACCACTCGTAATCCGCTCTCGTCGCACGCTATCGTAATCCGTCGTCCGGTCTTATGCGCACGAACCACCCTGCGAGTCCGCGATCCCGCAAAAGACGCGAAGCATCCGGTGGTCGGCAAACGAGAACGGGCGACGAGTTTTACAGACGGCGCTCATCGTCACCGCTCTCGCTATAACCGCAGGAAATTTTCCAGGATTCGCATCCCGTTTTCCGTAGCGAGTGATTCCGGATGAAACTGTACGCCCCAGACCGGCAGCTCTTTGTGCGCGAGACCCATAATTTCGCCGGTATCGCTTTCGGCGGTTATTTGCAGGCAGTCCGGGAGACCTTCACGCTGCACGAGCAGGGAATGGTAACGCGTGCCTTCCATCGGGTTCGGCAGGCCCTTGAAAACATCCGTCCCTTGGTGACTGACAGGTGATGTCTTGCCATGCATCAAGCGTTCGGCACGTACCACTTGGCCTCCAAAATGCCGGCCCACACACTGGTGCCCGAGGCACACGCCCAGCAGGGGCTTCTTTCCGGCGAAGGCCTCGACCATGGCTAGGCTGACCCCCGCCTCGTCCGGCGAGCACGGTCCGGGCGAGAGCATCACTCGATCCGGGTCGAGCGCCAGCGCTTCGTCCACCGTGATTGCATTGTTGCGGAAGACACGTTGCTCCACCCCAAGCTGGCCGAAATACTGCACCAGATTGTAGGTGAATGAATCGAAATTGTCTATTACAAGCAGCATAAGGCAGGGGGCAGGGGGCAGGTGTCAGGGGTAGGTGGCTGTTTGGTCGCCAAGCACGCGCGCGGCTTCCTGTACATCCTTGTCGCCGCGCCCGCTGAGGTTGGCAACCAGAATGGCGTCTTCCGGCAATTCCCCCGCGCGCCGCATGGCGTAGGCAATGCCGTGCGCGGATTCAAGGGCGGGCACGATCCCCTCAATGGAGCACATCGCCTGAAAAGCTTGCAGCGCTTCGGCGTCGGAGGCATGCCCGTAATCAATGCGTCCGGCGTCACGGTAGTAGGCGTGCTCCGGACCCACGGCCGCATAATCCAAGCCGGCCGAGACCGAATGCGTGAGGTCCACCTGGCCCTCCCGGTCCTGCAACAACCAGGTCTTTGAGCCCTGCAAAACGCCAAGCCGTCCATCCGCAAATCGCGCGGCATGCTGCCCGCGCCGGATCTCGCGGCCCCCGGCTTCGACCCCGGTCAATCGCACCGCTTCGTCCTCAAGAAAAGCAAAGAAAATACCGATCGCATTGGAGCCGCCGCCCACACACGCAATCACTTCATCCGGTAGCCGGCCCTCGCGGGCGAGAATCCGCTCGCGCGCTTCCTCGCCGATCACACGCTGGAAGTCCCGCACCATCATCGGAAAAGGGTGTGCTCCCAAGGCGGAACCAAGAACATAATGGGTGTCCCGAACATGCGTCACCCAGTCGCGCATGGCTTCGTTGACCGCCTCTTTCAAGGTTTTCTGGCCGGCGGTGACCGCCCGCACTTCGGCGCCGCACAGTCGCATGCGATAGACATTCAACTCCTGGCGCCGCATGTCTTCCTCGCCCATATAAATCACACACTCAAAGCCCATGCGCGCGCACATCGAGGCTGTGGCAATCCCGTGCTGGCCGGCCCCGGTCTCCGCAATGATGCGCCGCTTGCCCATCCGCTTGGCGAGAAGCCCCTGCCCCACTGCGTTATTGATCTTGTGCGCTCCGGTATGAAGCAAATCCTCGCGCTTGAAGAATATCCTGGCCCCGCCGCAATGTTGGGTCAGTCGTTCGGCTAAATACAGTCCGGTGGGACGCCCGGCGAATTCCCGCAACGCGGCGTCCAACTCCTCTTGAAACGCCGGATCCCGCCGTGCGTCGGCATAGGCCTCCGTCAGCTCAAAGAGGGGCGTCATCAACGTCTCCGGCACATACATGCCGCCATACGGCCCGAAATGACCGCGCGCGTCGGGCAATTCATCGGGCCTGAACTGAAGACCTGTTTTGACGGCTTTCATGATGTAATACGGTTGTCCTCCGATGGTTTTGTCAAGCGGGCAACGCAGCTTCAAAGGCAGCCGCGTCCTCAGGCACGTCGATGCCGACCGTGGCGTGATCGGTCAGTCCGACCGCTATCCGGTAGCCGTGCTCAAGAGCCCGCAATTGTTCAAGCTTCTCCACAGACTCCAGATAGCCGGGCTCCAGCCCGGAAAATGCCTGCAAAAATTCGGCCTCGTACGCATACAGGCCCAAGTGACGGTAGCAGGCATGTTCCCGCAGCCAGGCCGCATCCACCGCGCCCTCGCAATCGCGCGCAAACGGTATCGGCGAACGTGAAAAATAAAGCGCATGCCCGGACCGGTCCCGGACCACTTTCACCTGGTTGGGATTGCGGAATGCGTCCGGCTCATGAAACGGCGTCGCCAGCGTCGCCATGGGAACCTCGCCCTCCAGCCCCGCCGCAAGTATCCGTATCTGCTCGCCCGTCACCAACGGCTCGTCCCCCTGCACATTGATCACCGCCCGCGCCCCGATGGCTGCATTGGCTTCAGCCAACCGGTCGGTTCCGCTGGGGTGGTCCCTCCGCGTCCGGACAACATTGAAGCCCCCGTCTTCAAGACAACGCTCGAGCTCCGCGTCATCGACCGCGAAATAAAGCGGAAATTCGGGCGCTTCGCTGCGAATCCGCTCCGCCGTCCAGAGAATGACGGGCTTGCCCCGAATTTCATGCAGCAGCTTGCGGGGAAAACGCGTCGACCCCAGACGAGCTGGTACAAGGATGGAGGGCAGTGTGGACATCGCGCGCTTCAACCTTATAGTAGCTCCAAGTTTTTCATCGACGCCTTTCTGAGCGGAGCCGCTTGCGGTAAAGCTAAAAAAAACAATTCAACCACTGATGCACACAGATGGACACTGATAACCAGAGGGTTACATGATTTTGCCTCTTCACTCGTTGGGCGAAAGATAGAATTTCCATAACTCATTCACCATCAGTGTTTATCAGTGTTAATCAGTGGTTCAACCGCAGAATTAAGGTTCATCATCATGAAAATTCGGGCGAAAACAAGAAAATCCGCTTAGCGGGACCAGTAGCTTGTAACATTTAAATTTTCGGAAATTAAAGTAGCGTGCAGCTTGTCTTTAGCAAACTAAGCTGAAAAACGTTTTAGCCTCTATAAAAACCTTACCGGGACGTTTGCTGAGGTAGCGTGCAGCTT
>JBKGYB010000171.1:0-4652 GCA_046546295.1 Opitutales bacterium
GTAAAGGATCAGGGATCGACGGCAAGCGCGAACCGGCATTGAAGGGTGGTTTTAAACCGTTCTTTTGCATCAGGAAAAGGAATGAAGCTGAAAGCCGTCGAGCGTACCAGTGCTTTCCAGTTTTTTTATAGCTTCGGATTCAGCGCCCCGCATGCGGGCGCGGTCGTCTTCTTCGCGGTCGTCGTATCCCGCGAGATGGAGCCAGCCGTGCATCAAATAGAGGCTGAGTTCGCGGCTGAAGGAGCCGCCATGTTCTGTGGCGTGTCGGGCCGCGTGATCCACGGAGACGAGAATTTCGCCTGCGAAGTCCATGTCGGGGTCGCCGGGGAAAGTGATCACGTCCGTGGGGGCGGGATCTCCCATGAAGTTTTCATGGATTCGGGCAATTTCGGGATCGCCGAGGAATACAATCGAAAGTTCACCGTCGGGAATCGGAAATGAGCCGGTTGCTTCCAGCGCACGGAGAAGTCCGCGGGCGGCTTCTTCAGGTTGAAGGAGCGCCTCAGACCGGTTGGTTATTGCCAGTTCCCGTTTCGCCATGGGTGTCGGAGTCTGTTTGTGGAGCTTGGGATTCGCCTTCCTTGTTTTTGGATTCGGCCTTTTCCTCTTTCTGGTATTCCACGCGGGAGTGGAGCATATTCAAAAGGGTATAGGAGAAGCTGCGGCGGATTTCATCGAGTTCCTTGAAGGTGAGGGGGCATTCGTCGAGCTGGCCGTCATCGATGCGTTCTTTGACGAGATTGTCGACCAGTTCGTCGACGGCGGGCTGTGTGACTTTTTTAAGGGTTCGACTGGCGGCTTCGACTCCGTCCGCAAAGAAAATGATCGCGCTTTCCTTGAAATTGGGACGCGGTCCGTCGTAGCGGTAGGTGCTTTCCTCAACTTTTATTTCTTCCTGCGCTTTGCCGGTTTTGGCGTTTGCGGGTTGTCCTTCGCCCTCTTTTTTCCGCTGCCGCGCCTGGTGGTAGAAGTATTGAATCAGGGTGGTGCCGTGATGCTGGCGGATGACGTTGATGATCACGCGGGGCAGGCCGTGCATGCGGGCGAGTTCGACGCCTTCCTTCACGTGGGCCTTGATGACGAGGGCGCTCATGGACGGGTTCTTCTCCTGGTGCGGATTGACCCCGCCGCGTTGGTTTTCGATGAAATACTCGGGCTTTACGAGTTTTCCTATGTCGTGGAAGAAGCAGCAGACGCGGCAGAGCAGGGGGCTTGCGCCGATGGCTGCCGCGGCGTTTTCCGAAAGGTTGGCCACCATGAGGCTGTGGTGGTAGGTGCCGGGCGCTTCCATCTGCATGCGGCGGAGCAGGGGGTGGTTGAAATCGGTCAGTTCGAGCAGGGTGATCTCGGTTGTGATTTTAAACAGTTGTTCGAAGACCGGCAGCAGGCCAACCGCAAGTATGCCGGTCACCGCTCCGACAACAAGCGCCAGCAGCGCTTGTTGTCCGAGCATGGAAAGCGGGATGTGCTCGAAAAGACCGGCGGCTGCGCCTGCGATGGCTGCGGCGGCGCCTGCGATGCAGCCTGCGCGCACCACTTGGGAGCGTTTGCGGGTGTTGGTTGCGACAAGCGTGCCGAATACGCCCGAAAGGAATGCGATCAGGAGGAATTCAACGGAATTGTTCTGGGAAATGCCAAACAATATGGAAATGAGCAGGGCGCAGAGGAGGGCCGGAGCGGCTCCGACAAGCACGGCAACAAGTATGGGGGCGAGCGCGTAGGGCGCGACAAAAGCGACCATGTTGCGGATGGGGCCGCTGTCCGCGAAGGCAATGTCGCCCAGTTCCATGAGGAGGCGTATGAGGAGGAGGTTGACCAAGGTGCTGACGGCGACGATGGAAATGGTCCGGTTGCGTTTTGGGAGGTGGGCAAAGCCCTGTCGGACGAAGAGATAAACCGCGAGCAGGAGTATCAGGGTGAGGACGGTGCGTTCGAGAAAAAGCCTGTTGAGGATGAGGGATTCGTTGCCCAGCTCGCGACCGGCTTTGCGGTAGGCTTCAATCCGTTCGACGCCTTCCGGCGCGGTGATCGTGCCCGGTTCGATCAGGGTGTCGCCTTCTTCGTAGCGGATGACTTCGGGCTCCACTTTATCGACGGCTCTCTGTATCGCGCGCTCCGTGCCCTTTGAACTGTAGAGGAGGTTGGGCTGTATGCCCGCGCTGAACAGTTCGTAGAGCGCGCGTTCGGTTTTACTGTCGGGCGCGAGCTCATTGATCCGCACCCGAAGTTTTACAAGAGCTTCCTCTACGGAGCGTGCATCGGGCAGTCTGGTGTCACCTTCTTTGTTCCGTAGTTGAATGACAGTTATACTTTGCAGGTTTTCATTTGTCGCATAGTCCGCGTAAATCCCCTCCTCATACAGGGAACGAAGGATTTTCAGAGCATCCTTGAAAAGCTCTGAGCGCTCTTTGGGCGAGGTTTCCGTTGTCAGTCGCTTTACATACTTCGGATCAATATCTATGTCCGAGCCTTCAATGACCTCTCGAATGATCGCCTCGATCTCGTCCTCGACGATCTCGGTCCCCGCCTCCTCGTTTTCTATCTGGGCACGCGCGATGCCGGACTTCAGTTCATCAAGCAGCTCTTTGAACGCTTCATAGGGTTTGAATGTCCGCTCGAATACGGGTGGGACGCGGGCCCGTGCCTGGCTTTTTTTCTGGTTGGTTTTAATCGCGCTGGTGTATTCGAAAGGATACTCGGCTATGATCCTTGATGGGGCGGGGTGGTTTGGAATGACCTGCGGCCCCTTCGGTTTTTGGCCGAGAAAGGTGATCGTCACCACAAGCGCGGTGAATGCCAGAAAGAGTCCCGCCTCAACAAGGGTGCTTGTTTCAAGGAAGTGGGAGGTTGGGGAAGCGTCTTGTTCCCGCCCTTTGTCCTTTTTGACAGGGAGCGCCTTTTGCTTCGCTTTGCGGGCTGAAGCGCGTTTGAAGAGTGCTGCCATAGCGGTTGGAATCCGGTTTCTTTACAATGGAGACCGTGTTCGGTCTTCCCTGGAAGAGCGGCCCTCCGAAGCGTGGCGGGCGTAAGCGTTTATAATCTTCTGGACCAGAGGGTGGCGGACGACATCGGTGTCGTCAAAGTGGAAAAGTTGCAAGCCATCGATGTCACGCAGAATGCGAGCGGCTTCCTTGAGCCCGGACTGGCGGGCTTTCGGAAGGTCCACCTGAGTGATGTCGCCGGTAATCACCATGCGGCTGCCGTCGCCGAGTCGGGTGAGAAACATCATCATTTGCTCGTGCGTGGTATTTTGCGCTTCATCCAGGACAATGAAGGAATTGGCGAGGGTGCGGCCCCGCATGTAGGCCAGCGGCGCGATCTCCACGGTGCCGCGTTCAACGAGTTGAAGCGCTTCCTCCTTGCCCACCATCTCATTCATTGCGTCGTAGAGCGGCGTTAAATAGGGCAGTATTTTTTCCTGCAACTCGCCGGGCAGGAATCCGAGGGCTTCCCCGGCCTCCACTGCGGGTCTGGCGAGGATAACGCGCTCGATGGAGCCTTCGAGGAGTTCTTTGAGCGCCATTGCCATGGCCAGGTACGTTTTGCCGGTTCCAGCGGGGCCGATGCCGAAGGTAACAGCGCTGCGCCCGATGCATTCGAGGTAGCGCTTCTGGTTGAGCGTCTTTGGGACGATGCTCCGGCGCTTGAGTTTGATAATCAATGGGTTGGCGTAGATTTCACGCAGTTCTTCCTCCTTGCCCTCGGCAACGGCGCGGAGCGTGAAGTGGAAATCGGAGGCATGGACCCGTATGCCTTGGTCGCGCGCCGCTTCAAGCAGTTCGAACAATGCCTTTGTCTTGGCGATCGCCGTTTCGTCGCCTTCGATTTTCAACCAGTCCTCGCGCGTCACCAAATCGACGTCGAGCCGCTGCTCCGCTTCCTCGAGGTTGCGCATATCGTTGACATAAAGCTGGGTCAACAGCTTCGGATCGGAAAAATGGAGGGTCTCAACTGCCATGGACTTAATGAGCTTGGAGGAAAGCTGTGGGAAAGAAAGAAAAATACGGCTTCTTCAGCGGGCGAAATCAATCGACAAAAGCGCGCAGGCGCTCCCACATGGTGTCGAGGGCGTCCGGCAAGACCCGTGTGTGGCTGATCACGGGCATGAAATTCGTGTCGCCCTCCCACCGGGGCACGATGTGACAGTGTAGATGCGTCGGAATGCCGGCGCCCGCGGCCTGTCCGAAGTTGAAGCCGGTGTTGAACCCATCGGGTTGAAGGGCGCGGTTCAGGATGTCCTGGGCTTTGACAATGAGGTCAATGAGTTCGTGGCGTTCGTCCGGTTCCATGGCGTCAAGCGTTTCGACTTCCCGATACGGCAGCACGAGCAGGTGCCCGGCATTATAGGGGTAGCGGTTCATCAAAATATAGTTCTTTTCCCCGCGGCAAAGGATATATTCCTTCCGGTCGTCGTCGGTCTTCGGAATTTGGGCGAACGGGTTGCCGCACTCCTTTTCATCCCTGGGCGCAAGTATGTACGGCATGCGCCAGTAAGCATGGAGCCGCTGGTAGGAGGGCGAGGGTTCGTTCCGTGTGTCTGTTGGATTCAAATCCGGCATATATGGGTCAAGGGAATTTGGACAAGGTTTGCGCCGACGTCGAACGTTTTCAAATAGCAACAAGCGCCGGCAGCCCCATGGCATTTTCATTTG
>JBKGYB010000172.1:0-4599 GCA_046546295.1 Opitutales bacterium
TCGAATGCGGCGGCTGCCGATCTTTTGAATAAGGTCGAGTTCAAGGATTGAAGCCTCAACCAGAGGCGCCGGGCGAATTGTTCAGGACTCATGCTTGTGCGGATTATACGGATTGCATGAGTTGTTCGGCTGCTTGCTCCCACGCCTGGTTGCGTTCGGCCAGTCGTTTCGTTATCCGGGATGCGCGCTGGTTCAATTCTTTCGCTGCTTCCGGGTCCGTGTAACTGGCGGAGGCTTCCAGCTCGCGGCTCACTTGTTTTTGCGCTTCTTCCAGCTCGAGGATTTCTTTTTCGAGCTCCGCTACGCGCTTTTCGATGGCCTTGCGCTCCTTTGCCGCCGCCTGGCGTTGTTCCGCCCGGCGGCGGCGCTGTTCCTTGGCGTTCAATCCGGGCGTTTTCCCTTTTCCCGGGGCCGCTTTGTCGCGCGCTTCCGGCGCTGCCGCAACCAGCCCGCTTTGGGCGGATCCCGCTTCGGACTTTCGCAGGTAGTAGTCATAGTCACCGGCATAGTGCGTGAGCTTGCCATCCTGTATGAGCAAGGTCCGGTCGGCGAGAGCGCGAATGAAATGAACATCGTGGCTGACAAAGAGAAGCGTGCCCGAATAGTTCTGCAAGGCGCCCAGCAGGGCGTCTATGGCCGGCATGTCGAGGTGGGTGGTCGGCTCGTCGAGGAGTAGCAGGTTGGGCGGGTGCAGCAGGATCTTGACGAGGGCAAGCCTGCTCTTTTCGCCGCCGCTGAGTACCTTCACTTTTTTGAAAACATCGTCGCCGCGGAACAGGAATGTGCCGAGCAGGGTGCGCGCTTTCTCTTCGTTCAGGCTGCCGTCCACATGTTCCATCGCTTCATCAAGCACGCTTTGTTCGAGATTCAGTCCCTCGGCCCGCTGCTGGGAAAAATAGCCCGCTGTTACGTTGTGCCCGAGTTCGCGATGTCCCCCCTGTATCGGGACCTGGTTGGCCAGGATTTTCAAGAGAGTGGACTTGCCGGCTCCGTTTGGACCGACAAGTACAATGCGCTGGTGGCGCTCGACGGTGAGGTTGAGATCGCGGTAGACGACATGGTCTCCGTAGGCCTGATGGATGTTTTGCAATTGAACCACTCGTTGGCCGGAACGGGGCGGCTGTGGAAATTGGAACTGTATGGTCGGCGACTCGGATTCGGGGGCTTCGACTCGTTCCATGCGCTCGAGTTGCTTGAGCCGCGATTGTGCCTGGGATGCTTTGTTGGCTTGGGCCCGGAAGCGATTCACAAAGGCTTGCAGGCGTGCGATCTCTTTTTGCTGGTTTTTCCAGGCGGCCAGCTGCTGTTCTTCCCGCTCGGCTTTCTGTTGCAGGAAGTCTTCGTAGTTGCCCGGGTAGCGGTGGAGCCGGCCGTTTTTCAACTCGGCCACACTGTCACAGATCGCGTTGAGAAATTCGCGGTCGTGTGAAATGGTGAGAATCGCTCCGGGATAGTTCCTCAGTTGCTGCTGAAACCAGCCCAGTGTTTCCAGGTCCAAGTGGTTGGTCGGCTCGTCCAGCATGAGGCAATCCGGCTGCATGAGAAGCAGGCGGGCGAGGTGGGCCCGCATGATCCATCCCCCGCTCAGGGTGCGTGCGGGCTTATCGAAATCATCCGGTTGAAAGGCGAGCCCTGAAAGGATGCGCTTGGCGCGCGCTTCCAGGGAATAGCCGTCGCGCTCCTGGAAGCGTTCCGAAGCTTCCAGGTGTTCCGGCGCGTCGGGGTCGGAAATTTCCCGGAATGTGCGGTACAGGGCGCTGAATTCCGCATCAATGCCGACCGTTAATTCGAGGATTGTAGCATCACCGGACGGCGCGCTCTCCTGTGCGAGAAAGCCGATTTGTGCGTCCCGTTCGAGTTCCACCTTGCCGGCATCCGGTTCCGTCGCGCCCAGAATGATGTCGAACAGGGTGGTCTTGCCCGCGCCGTTCGGGCCAACGAGCCCGACACGCTCGCCGCGTTGCAGGCGCATGCTGATGTCTTCGAACAAAAAGGTCGGTCCAAAGGACTTGCTGAGTTGGGAAATGGTAAGCATGAAATTTTAAAGGGACGGGGGTTGCCGGACAGTGGATGACGCGCGTCCCTGTTCCATGTGGCGGACGAAGATTTCGAAGCTGCCGCCGCACGCAGGCTTGCTTGTCCGGCTATGACACGTTTTTGTCGTTCGCCGGTGATGGCATCAACCCAAAAACCAATAGCTTTACTCTCGCTCTGGAGTCAACCCGGGCGGGCAATAAATGAACTCAATCAGGCGGGTCGCGGACATATGGCCGCACTTGTGGTGGCTGCGGCGTTCGGTCTGGTGCAAAGCGGGCGGGTCTACCTGTCCGCGAACGATGCAGGTCCGCGGACCCTGTTTGTTGGCATGGTCGGGGGCATCTGCGGGCTCTACCTGTTTGCCTGGTTGCTGCGTAATTTCGCCCGCTGGTTCGGGGGCGGCGCCCCCCTGGTTTCTGTGCGCGTCGCTATCGGGCTGGCCTTGCTTCCCTGGACGCTCCTCTTCGGCATGCTGATTTTTGCGGTGACAGGCGCCGAAAACGCCGAACATCTCGAACGGTTTTACCCGCTGTTTTTCGCGGGATTTGTTTACGGCTATGTCATCCTGCTCCTGGCACTCGCCGCCGCTTTACAATTGAGCGTACTGCGCGCATTTTTTTGTCTTTTGTTTACCGCTCTTGTGAGCTACGTACCTCTTGCTTTACTAGTGGAGTTCGCTTCCCTTTTCACAGGGACCAACCCATAATACGACAAACCGCAAACCATGCTGCAACAGCTTACAATCCGGAATCTCGCCCTGCTTGATGAAGTGGTTCTGGATTTTGACGCGGGGTTTACCGCGGTTACCGGTGAAACGGGGGCCGGCAAGAGCGTGCTTCTTGGCGCGCTGGCATTGCTTTCGGGGGCGCGCTCGGACAAAAGCATGATCCGGCAGGGCTGCGATCTGTTGGAAGTTGAGGCGGCGCTTTACTTTGAGGATCCATCGACGATCAATGCCGAGCTTGAAGCGCAAGGCCTGCCGCTTTGTGAGGAAGGCGCGCTGCTTTTGCAGCGCGGGATTCACCGCTCCAAAATGCCCCGCGTACGGGTGAACGGGAACATGGCGACCTTGACCCAGTTGCAGGCGCTTGGAGAAGAATGGATCGATTTTCATGGGCCCGGGGAACCACAGAAACTTTTTCGGGAAGCTTGCCAACTTGAAATGCTGGATGCCTATGCCGGCAACCAGGCGCTTTTGGCGGAGTATCGGGAACTGTATCATCAGTGGCGGGCGGAGCTTCGCGAGATCGAGGATTTGGAGAGCGGCGAACGATTGGATCCTGAGGAGGCCGCTTTTTTGAAGGAACAAATCGAAAAAATCGATGCGGTTGATGTGAGTTCGGAATCGATCGAAGCACTGGAGCGGGATTTTAATCGCATATCGAGCGCCCAGGAATTGCAGGAACTCGCAAGTGCCTGTGCATCAGGTCTTGCGGAAGAAGAAGGGGTGACGGAGCAATTGCGCGTCGTAATCGGACGTCTTGAAGCGCTTGTGAGCCTGGACGCCGAATCTTCGGAGCTGTTGGAACGCGCGCGCAGCGTATTGATTGAATTGGAGGACTTGAGCGGCGAGGTCGGTCGTTTGACCGAGGCCTATGAATTTGATCCGGAAGCAGCGGAAGCAACCGCGCAGCGTATGACGCAATGGCAGGAATTACGCCGGAAATACGGGGCCGGGCCGGAAGCCGTGCTTGCGAAGCGCGCCGAGTTGCAACGCAAACTTGATGTTCAGGGTGATTTGGACGGAATATTAAAGGCCAGAAAGGAGAGCGCGAAAGAACGCGAAAAGGAGCTCCGAAAACATGCCGAGAAACTGGGAAAAGCCCGGGAATCCGCAGGCAAAACACTTGCGAAACGCGTGTCCCGCCTGCTCGAAGCGCTTGGCTTTAAAAAGGCGCGCCTGGAAATCGAATTGAAGACGGTTTCGGAACTCCGTGAGTCAGGCGACCGCACATGCCGTTTCCTTTTTGCCCCGAACGTGGGGCAGGATTTGATGCCATTGGATAAGATCGCATCCAGCGGAGAGACCGCCCGGGTGATGCTCGCCTTGAAGACGGCGCTCGCGGAGGTGGATGCCACGCCCTTGCTGGTGTTTGATGAAGTCGACGCGAATGTCGGTGGCGAGGTCGGTCGGACAGTGGGGGCGGAACTCGCCCGCCTGTCCGGCCGACACCAAGTGCTTTGCGTGACACACCTGCCGCAGGTGGCCGCTTGGGCGAGCAATCATCTGGTTGTGACCAAAGACCAGAAAGCTTCCACTACCATGGTTTCGATTATCTCGCTTGGCAGCAGCCGGGAAAAGCGGCTTGAGGAACTGGCACGCATGCTCGGCGACCGGAAGTCCGATGCCGCCCGCGCCCATGCCGAGGAATTGCTGGCAGCCTGTAGGACATAGAGTTCATCGGTCCGAAAAGGATACGGAAGCTAAAAAGGTAGTGATACCCTCCCTTTGGTTCCTGCCGCCAAGCTGCTGACATTCGCCTTTGCCTCGGCAAAAGCGAAAAGGGCGGTGCAGGTTGAGAACCAGTCACTAAAAAGCGGGAGAAAAATCTCTACAAAAAA
>JBKGYB010000173.1:0-4539 GCA_046546295.1 Opitutales bacterium
CGTTCCACATATTTGGCGATCAGGTCAAACTCAAGGTTCACCCGGTCGCCCGCGCGTTTATCCTGTAAATTCGTCACCTCCATGGTGTGGGGGATCAACCAGATGCCGAAGCCCCGGTGGTCCAGGTCCGCCACCGTCAAAGAAATCCCGTCTATCGAAATGCAGCCTTTGTGAACCACATATTTCAATTGGGAGGGTTCGACCCGTACCTTCAGGTAATAGTCCTTTCCCCGCTGTTCGAGCACCTCGACCTCGCCGGTTCCATCGACATGGCCTGAAACAAAGTGCCCGCCCATTCGGGTCGTCGGCAGGAGCGCCCGCTCCAGGTTCACTTTCCCGCCGGGCCCGATGCCTTCGATCGAGGTCAGACGAATGCTTTCCTCCAGAAGATCAAAAGCCAGCCGCCCGGGCTCGACGGCCACGGCTGTCAGGCAACAGCCGTTGACCGCAACGCTGTCGCCGACCCGCAGGTCGTCGGTAACCGTCTCCACATCGAGCAGGAGACGCCATGCTTCTTCGCGCTCCTCAAAAGAGCGCACAACTCCGGTTTCCTCAACAATTCCTGTAAACATACAAAGTAAATTGACAGCTATTTTCAGGCTTGTCCCGCAAAAACTGATCCGGCAAAAACTTGACTCATACCGAAACCGTACTTTCATTCGTATGTATTGCCTGAAAAATGCCAAGGTAGCTCAGTGGCAGAGCAGAGGACTCATAAGCCTTTGGTCGGGAGTTCGAATCTCCCCCTTGGCACCAGGCGCCTCCCTGACAAGATGAAAAAAAAAGCAGCACGGCCAGCCGGTGGATAAACCTGAATAATGGAGCTTATCGACCTGAATCCTCACGGGGGCATCGGCGCGAACGCCCATTTTATTCGGTTGGGTGGATTTTCCATCCTTATCGATTGCGGCCTCCACCCGAAACACCTCGGCCTCGACGCGCTGCCCGCTCTACACAGGTTGAAAAACGAGCGCCTGGACCTCATTGTGCTCACCCACTGCCACCTCGATCATGTGGGCGCGCTTCCGCTGGCAGCGGCGGCCCACCCGGAGGCGCCGGTCATTACGAGCATACCCAACCTTACTCTGGCCCCGCGCATGCTGCGCAATTCGATCAACGTTATGCGCCGCCAGCGCGAGGAACACGGTATCACGGACTACCCGCTCTTTGTTCACCGCGACATTGCAAACCTCGAAAAACAATTTTTCGCCCAACGTTTCGGCCGCGGGGAAATTCACTTCAAAAAAAAGGAACGCATCGAAGTCATCCTCCACCCGGCGGGCCACATTGCGGGCGCTGCGGCGGTTGAATTTGTCCATGACGAACGCCGCGTGCTGTTTTCCGGCGACGTGCTGTTCGACACACAGCGCACCCTGCCCGGCGCGAACCTGCCGGAGGGCGACCTGGACACCTTGATTCTTGAAACCACGCGCGGCGGCACTTCCCGGGAGGAAGGGCCGGACCGGACGGCCGAAACAAAGCGCCTGCTCGCCAAAATACGCGACATCCTGGAACAGGGGGGCAGTTGCCTCATTCCGGTCTTCGCTCTCGGGCGCATGCAGGAAATTTTCAAAATACTTTTCGAAGCGCGCAAGTCCGGGGAACTCCCGCATTGCCCGATTCTGGCGGCGGGTCTCGGAATGGACCTCTGCCGGATCTTTGAAAATATCCGGCGTCAAAGCCGGCTGATCGACTTTGACGCCGAAATGCTGAATATTATGGAAGTGCGCGCCCCGGACCCCAACATGAAGCCCGGCCGGGACCTGCCCAAAAAAGGCATTTATCTGGTCAGCAGCGGCATGCTGGTGGAACATACGCCCTCTTACCACACCGCTGCATCAATCCTTCCGCACGGGCGCAACGGCGTCTGTTTCGTCGGCTATTGCGACCCCGACACGCCCGGCGGCTCCCTGCTCGCGCAAAAGGACGAGTCGCATTTCTTTTTTGAGACACTCGATTACCGTGCTCCGATACGCGCATCCATAGATCAATTCGACCTCAGCGGCCACGCGGACCGCGAGGAGCTGGCGGAGTACGCAGCGGCCACCCGGCCCCGGACGATCGTCCTTTCCCACGGGGATCCCGATGCGCGGGAATGGTTTGCCGGCACGCTGTCCGAACGCCTGCCCGAAACCAGGATACTTGACCCCGAGCCGCTGGTCGAATACATTGTTAAAACATAAGCGATCCCGGCTATGCCGGTCCGCCGCTGAAGCAGAGAAACCGCGGATGGGCGGGTAGCCAATGGTTGTGTAATTCGCCTCTTTACTCATTGGATAAAGGCAGGTTCCATAACTCATTCACCACCAGTCACGCTCAGCGGGATCTGAGTTCATCAGTGGCTTAAAAAAAGAAGCTGAAAGATGCCCTTGGCTTTCTTTCCAGCGCCGTTTTTTTACATTGACCTTGCCGGAGCGGAGGAACCTTATGCAACGCTTTCCGGACAAGAGCGATCCGCTCTCCTGCCACCACCGCTTCCTTTTTTCTTCTCATGAACGCCGAACACATCCGCAACATTGCCATCATCGCCCATGTCGATCATGGCAAGACCACCCTTGTCGACCGCCTGCTCGCAGAGAGCGGCGCCTTCCGTGAAAACCAGGTCGTCGACGAACGCGCCATGGACTCCATGGATCTGGAGCGCGAAAAGGGCATCACCATCAAAGCAAAAAATACCGCCGTAAAATGGGAGCATCCGGAAACCGGCATTATTTATACCATCAACATTGTGGACACCCCCGGCCACGCCGACTTCGGGGCCGAAGTGGAGCGCGTCATGAAGATGGTGGACGGCGTGCTCCTGCTGACCGACGCCGTGGGGGGACCTCAGGCACAGACCCGCTGGGTCCTGCGCAAAGCGCTCGATCAAGGGCTCAAAACCATCTGCGTGATCAATAAAGTGGACCGCGACACCGCCCGGGCGGAATGGGTGCACGACAAAGTGCTCGAACTTTTTCTCGAACTCGAAGCCGACGAGGACCAGTTCAATGCCCCCTTCCTGTATGCCAGCGCCACGCACGGCTTCGCCGACCGGGCCCTCAACGGGCGGCGGGCGGACATGCGGGAGCTCTTTGAAACCATTGTCGAACGCATTCCGCCCCCTGTCACCGAGACCGGCGACTTCCGCATGCTGGTCAGCAATATCGACTGGGACAACTATGTCGGGCGCATGGCGATCGGACGCATCCTTTCCGGCAGCATCCGTCAGGGGAGCGGCCTCTACATCCTGCGCAAGGAAGGCACACGCGTGCGAACGAGCGTCACCAAAATGAAAAGCTTCAGCGGACTCCATACCGACGATGTGGCCGAAGCCGTGGCGGGCGACATCGTGGGAATCGCCGGTTTTGATCACGTGGATATCGGGGAGACCCTCGCCTCCAACCCGGAAGCCGAACCCCTCCCCTTCCCTCGAATTGATCCGGCCACCGTACAAATGGAGTTTTCCGTCAACAACGGCCCGCTCGCGGGGAAAGACGGCAAAAAGGTTACGTCCCGCCAGATTCGCGACCGCCTAGTGCACGAAACAAAGTCCAATATCTCCATCAGCCTGGAAGATACCGACGACGGCACGCGCTTTCTGGTGAACGCGCGCGGGGCCATGCAAATCGCAATACTTGTCGAAACCATGCGGCGCGAAGGCTTCGAACTACTCGTCTCCCGACCGACCGTTCTCTTTAAAACCATCGACGGAAAACAACACGAGCCCTTTGAGAAAATATGGGTTGAGACACCCGAGGAGGAAATGGGCGGCATCATGGAAAACCTCAGCAAGCGCAAGGGCAAGGTCACCCATATGGAGCACCACCAGGCCGGGGTGACCCTGGAGGCGGAAATCCCCACCCGCGGGCTCATCGGGTTCGAGAGCGACCTCGTCACCATGACCAGCGGGCACGGCGTGATGAGTCATTCCTTTCTTGAATACCGGCCGTTCACCGGCCCCATTATCACCCGCCAGACCGGTACGCTTGTCAGCATGGAAACCGGCACATCGATGCCTTATGCGCTCGATATGATCCAAAACCGGGGAAAACTTTTCATCGGGCCCGGGGAAGAAGTTTTCGAAGGACAAGTCATCGGCGAAAATCCGCGCAAGGAAGACATGCCGGTAAACCCCGCCAAAGCGAAGCAACTCGACAACATGCGGGCAAGCGGCTCGGACAAGGGCATACAGCTGGCGCCGCCGCTGCGGTTTTCGCTGGAGCGGGCGATCGAATACATCTCGACCGACGAGCTGGTGGAGGCCACGCCCAGCCATCTCCGGCTCCGCAAGCGCATTCTGGACGCCAACTCCCGTCGCAAAGCCGAAAAAACGCGGGCCGTATAAATTTTGCGCTTCGCGCAAAATGGCCTCCTTCGTTCCACTAAGGAGAGGGCTGGGTCCTTGTAGCATCCCGGCGTGAGCCGGATCACTTGGGCCGGTGCGGCGTGAGTGGTGAAGTGGCGGAGCGAATTTATGGACACCCACGGAATAAAGCGAAGCGAATATCAGGGAATCCTGGACCCCGAATCAGAACGTTTTCGACCACTTCGGCCACTTCG
>JBKGYB010000174.1:0-4537 GCA_046546295.1 Opitutales bacterium
TGCTCTTGGCCGGAAGAGCGCCGAATTTTCTCGCTTTATGGCGGAGCAATGGGTTTTTTTCAATGTTTTTGCTTCGGAAATCGGCGCAGGGTACGCGTTAAAGCGTTCTTGCGGTGATATTGAAGCATTTGAAGACAAATTGTACATAACATGGCCGATTCCTGGGAATCATTGAAACTGTTGGCGGACTCCACCCGTGTCCGAATCCTCTTCCTGCTCCAGCGCGAGGAACTCTCGGTGGCGGAATTGCAGGAGATCCTTGGCATGGGGCAATCCAGAATCTCTTCGCACCTTGGGCTCCTGCGTCACGGGGAGCTTGTTCATGACCGACGCGATGGGAAAAAGACCTTTTATGCCATCGATCCGAATTGCGACGACGAACGTCGGGCTTTGTTGGAAGCCGCCTGTCGGGCGGTTGAAAAAACGCAGCAAATTGGGGAGGATTGCGAGAATCTGAACCGCATTCTGGAAAAACGGAAGCGTCAGGCGGAGCAGTATTTTAATTCGGTGGCTGGGCGACTGAGCAAAAACTATTGTCCGGGCCGAAGCTGGGAAGCGCTGGGGCATTTTCTCCTGCATTTGACACCCCGGATCAGGATAGCCGATCTCGGTGCGGGCGAAGGGCTCATTTCCCAACTCTTGGCCCGGCGAGCGGAAAGCGTCGTCTGTGTCGACAATTCCCGGAAGATGGTGGAATTCGGCAGCGCCCTGGCGGTTAAGAATGGCTTCGCCAATTTGAGTTACCGCTTGGGTGATATCGAGTCCGTTCCGATTGAAGACGGAAGCATGGATGTAGCCCTGCTGAGTCAAGCGCTCCACCACGCACGGCATCCGCAAGTAGCCGTGCAAGAGGCGGCGCGCATAATCAAGCCGGGCGGACAGGTGATCATCCTTGATCTTCTGGAACACCAGTTCGAGAAGGCGCGCGAGCTGTATGCGGATGTATGGCTTGGATTTTCCGAGAATAATCTGTATCAGTACTTGAAAAACGCCGGCCTCCGAAAAATAGAGGTTAATGTGGTCTCCAGGGAAAAGGATCCTCCGAATTTGGAAACCGTGCTCGCCAGTGGTGAAGCCCCCGCCTTACAACTGGACAAAGATCAACCGGATGATGCAGAAGAAAACAGTTCATGATTGAAGAATCCACCATACCGGACACAGCCATAAAAATCATTGAGAACACATGGATTCCATTGTCGGACGGCACGCGGCTCGCCGCGAAAATCTGGATGCCCGATGACGCCGAGGTGAATCCGGTTCCCGCGATACTGGAATACATTCCATACCGGAAGCGCGACCGCAAGGCGCTGCGTGACTCTCAGATCCACGGCTATTTCGCTCGCCACGGGTATGCGGGGGTGCGCGTGGATCTCAGGGGGAGCGGCGATTCGGAAGGGATATTACGCGACGAATATTTGCAGCAGGAGCATGAGGATGGGCTGGAGGTGCTTCGGTGGTTGTCGGAGCAATCCTGGTGCGACGGCAAGGTGGCGTTGTTCGGCCTTTCCTGGGGCGGTTTCAACGGACTCCAGATCGCTGCCTTGCGTCCGCCCCAACTGGGCGCGGTTATTTCAGTCTGTGCGTCGGATGATCGTTATTCCGACGATGTGCATTATATGGGGGGCTGCCTTTTGACGGACAACCTATCCTGGGCGTCCACCATGTTCGGCTTTAACTCGTGTCCGCCCGACCCCATGATTGTCGGGGAAAAATGGCGGAATATGTGGCTTGATCGTCTACAGGGGAGCGAGTTGTGGATAAAGAAATGGTTGGAACACCCGCACCGCAAGGACTACTGGAAGCATGGTTCCGTTTGTGAAAATTATGATGCGATTGAAGTGCCGGTTATGGCTGTCAGCGGGTGGGCGGACGGGTATACGAATGCCGTGATGCGGCTGCTGGAAAACCTGAAAACGCCCCGGAAAGGCCTGATCGGGCCATGGGGGCACAAATACCCGCACATGGGAGGGCCGGGACCGGGCGTCGATTTCCTTGGGGAATGCATTCGCTGGTTTGATTGTTGGCTGAAGGGCCGGAACAACGGAGTGCCCGAGGAGCCCATGTTGCGCACCTGGATGCACGATTCCGCCACGCCGCTTACGCCCCAATGTTCCGGACGCTGGGTTGCGGAGCCGCAATGGCCACCCCCGAACGGGTTTGACCAGCAGGTCTTTTATTTCGGGAACCGCGTCCTGTTCAATGAAGACGAGGCCGACCGCGTGGAAGACAAAGACCTGAGTGTGCAGAGCCCGCTGAGCTGCGGTCTCTTTGCCGGTAAATGGTGTTCTTATGCGGAGGGCACGGATCTGCCGTGGGATCAGCGCGAGGATGACGGTGGCGCCCGGACTTTTGACACGGATCCGCTGGAAGAGGATATCGAAATCCTTGGAGCGCCGCTCGTCGAACTCGAGGTCAGTGCTGACAAACCGGTCGCGATGCTTGCGGTCCGGTTATCCGACGTGGCGCGGAACGATTATTCGACGCGTGTTACGTTTGGGGTGTTGAATCTCACGCATAGAAACAGCCATGAATCACCCGAACCCCTTGAGCCCGGCAAGCGCTACAAGGTCGTGGTTCGCTTGAACGATGTGGCGCAGCGCTTTCCCGCCGGCAACCGTATGCGGGTATCGGTTTCCAGTTCGTACTGGCCGCTCGCATGGCCCGCCCCCGAGTCCGCGCGCGTGACGCTTTATATACGTGGTTGCAGGCTCGTTTTGCCCGTCCGGGACAAGCGTCCCGAGGACGCCGGGCTGCGGCCCTTCGGTCCGGCGCGTGTTGCGCCCGCCTTGCCCCACACGCTTTTGGAACCGCCGAAGCGGGAGTGGAACGTGAACCACAACCTGGCTACTAATGAGGTGCAGTTGAATGTTGTGAACAACGACGCGCTCATTCGCCTTGATGAAGCGGAACTTACGGAAGGGCGCTACGTTCGCGAGGCTTTTCGCTTCCAGAGCAATTTGTACGACACCGTTCGCGGTGAAACAACGCATACACGGACCTTTCAAAGGGGCGACTGGAAAGTCCGGACCATTACAAACACGGTATTGAGCTCCACGCGAACGCATTTCCTGATTCGAGCCACGCTTGACGCTTACGAGGGAGACGTGCGTGTTTTCAGCAAGAGTTGGGATGAGTCGGTGCCCCGGCAGCTTGTATGAGTTTGTGTAGGCATCGAGCCGCCCGCCGGGCAATTGAGGAATGGGAAAAGAAAATTTTATGAAGAAACAGGTATTTATCATTGGACTGGACGAAGAAAACAAGGCGCGCCTGGAACGCCTGCCGCAAGCGGCCGAATGCGATTTCAAGGCTGCATTGACCTATGAGGAAATACGGTCGGGCGAAAGTTATCCGGTCGGCGATCTGCTTCGTTTGGCTACTGAACGAATGGCGGCCTGTGACCGAGTGGATGCCGTCGCCAGTTTTTACGATTTTCCCGGCACGGTTCTGGTTCCCGTTCTGGCCGAACGTTTCGGTCTGCCGGGGCCTTCCCTGGAATCCGTCCTTAAATGCGAGAACAAATACTGGAGCCGTCTGGAGCAGCAAAAGGCGGTCCCTGACAATATCCCGCTCTTCCGGGTATTCGATCCGAATGACGAGCAGGCCTACGAAAAGATCGATCTTCTGCCGCCCTTCTGGATCAAGCCGATAAAGTCCTTTCGCTCCTATCTGGCCTACCAGATCAACGGAGCCGGCCAATTCCATGATGTGATGCCGTATTGCCGGGAAAAAGGGCCCGAAATTACCGGCCCGTTCATTGAATTGATGCAGGCTCATGGCATGCCTCCGGAGATTTCCGAAATGAACGAAACCTTTATCGCTGAATCCTCGATCAGCGGTTTTCAATGTACGCTTGAAGGATACAGTTACCAGGGACGCGTGGCCGTTTACGGGATTGTCGATTCCATACGGGAGCCGGACAGTTCCTCTTTTTCACGATACGAATACCCGACGTGCCTGCCCTTGGAAATACAGCACCGGCTGATTGATACCGCGCGTCTGGCGGTTCAGCAAATCGGCTACGATCACGGGCCCTTCAATGTTGAATTTTTCTATGAACAGAGTGGTGACCAGATATGGCTCCTCGAGATCAATCCCCGGATTTCAGAGTCCCATGCGGAACTTTTTGAAAAAGTGAATGGCATATCCCACCAGGCGGTCATGCTGGACCTGGCTCTTGGCCGCAAGCCGGCGCCATTGGAATTCAGGGGCGACTTTAACGTGGCGGCCAAATTCATGTTGCGCGCGTTTGAACGCGGGACAGTGACCGGTATTCCCGACGCTGAAGCGCTTCGGAAACTGGAGGAATTGCAGCCGGGCACGCGTGTAAAGCCCTTGATCGAACCGGGGCAGGAACTGGAGGACCTTGAACGGCAGGACATGTACAGCTTTGAAATCGCCAATCTCTTTATCGGAGGACGGGACCGGCACGAGCTTTTGGAAAAGCACCACGAAGCATTGAAGCTTGCCCGGTTTGAAATCGGGAAGGAACCC
This sequence comes from Opitutales bacterium, assembly GCA_046546295.1. GTDB lineage: Bacteria > Verrucomicrobiota > Verrucomicrobiia > Opitutales > Coraliomargaritaceae > JBKGYB01. Next base: position 4,492 of record JBKGYB010000174.1, read on the forward strand.
ACGAATATTGACGTCCGGGTACGTCCTTCCGGTGTCGAGCGCCATT
>JBKGYB010000175.1:0-4510 GCA_046546295.1 Opitutales bacterium
GACTGAACGAGCTCGGGCATTATCCTTAAATTTAAACGCCCAATGTTTGAGCGGGAAATAGTGATTCAGTGAATAAAATCAGTGTTCATCTGTGTTCATCAGTGGTTTAAAAATGCCGCCCCGGACAGTGGCTGCCGCCCCCGACGCGCTTTGCGCGTTCTCCTGCGGCGGGACTGTAAGCATCTACGCGCTGTCGCGCTTCGTCCAGCTCAGCTGGATTTTTAATTTCGGGGACCTTATCCGAGCCTGAAAACTTTATCATGGCACCCGATTTCAAAACATAATCCTTTGCTAATCAGTGGTTGTACTAATCTTTTTTTGAGGCTCTTCGCCTTTTCCCGAACCCGCATGATGCTCGAAGCTTAATGAGGCGGAACGTTGCATGACGGATGCTGCGCTGAATTTGCGCCTACTCAGGTGTGTCGCTGGTTGTCAGCCAGTTTATGAATTCGTTGTCGTTGTTGATTGCCGTGGCATTTTGAAACTCCGGGGCGAGCGCGTTCTGGTAGAGGGGTTCGGCGTAACGCCGGCCGTGGAGCAGCACCCGCGCGCTCTGGCCCGGCGCCCGTACGATGCGGCCAAGGGCCTGATGGATCCGGCGCATGGCGGGGCGCACATAAACATCACGGAATGCGCTCTCACGGCGGGTAGAAGGATGGGCCTGCATCTTGGCTTCCTGAAGGGCGTTCACTTCCGGGAGGGCGGGCCCGACGATCATGACGGTGCGGACCCGTCCGCCGAGCTGGTCGACTCCTTCGGCATAGCCGGAGCCAATGACGAGGAAAAGCGCGTCGGCGAGGAGGAGGCTTTCCAGAATGAAATTTTCCTGGGTTGCCAAGTCGACGCCTCGCGGCTGGATCGGGGCTCGGAGCCCCGGAGCGCAGGCTTCGAGGTAGGTGGCGACATCGCGCGCGTATTGGTAAGAGGGAAAAAAGACAGCCACGGGCATGCCGGGGCTTTGTTCGACGAGTGCGGCGATGGTGCGGGCGGTGGTTTCGTAGTAGCTGGCGCGTTTTTTAAAACGTGTGTCGACTCGCCGGTCGATGGCAACGCGATAGGCGTGTTCCCGCCAGGGGGCGAAACCGATGGCGGGCGCGCCGTCCTCTTCCGGAAGGCCGCATTCCTGCCGAAAATCATCAAGGGGTGAAAGCGTGGCGGACATGAGGATGGCGCCGCCGAAGGGCTGGATGCATTGTGCAATCCAGTTGCGGGCATCAAGGCAGGAGATTCGCAGTGTGCCGGTCTTGGGAGACCAGAGGAGGGTGGGAAAGGGCGGGTCGGCCATCCGGCGGGCGAGTTCGCGTATGCGCCAAACATGCTCGCAGGCGAACGGGGGCACATCCTCGAAAGAAAAGCGCGCCGTATCGAGTTCGTGGGCGAAATTTTCCAGCAGGTCGAGGGCTTCGTATTGGGCGTGGTTTTCGAGCGCTTTGCCGGGGGAGAGGGTGTCGCAGAACGCGGCAAGCGCCTCCCCCGCGCCCGATAGCGTGCGGCGTGCCCCGGCGGCACGAAGTTCTTCGAGGGCGAAGAGCAGATCGCCGGCGACAACTTCAGCCGTGAGGGCGCCGGCTGCCCGGTCCGGCAGATTGTGGGCTTCGTCGACAATAAGGAGCGTACGCGCCGGATCAAAGCCGGGTGGGTCGAAAAACACGGATTGGGCCGCGGGGTCGAAGATGTAATTGGTGTCGCCGATCCAGACTTCGGCAAAAGGAAGGCATCCCTTTGTAAGGGCGTAGGGACAGACTCCGGTTTGTGCGCCGTAATCCCGCGCTTGTTCAAGGGCAAAAGTTCCGCTTCGAAGCAGGTCGGGGGGATGGATGCCGGCGGCAATCCAGCGTTCCGGCAGGTCTTCGTCGCAGCGCGTGTCGTCGGTACAGGTGTGGCGGGGGCTGTCGATGTGGTGTTCGCTTCGGTTGCGCATCTGGATAAAGCGCAGGCGATTTCCGCTCATCCCGGCGAGTTGTTGCACGATTTGGGTCTGGCCGGTTGATTTCCCGGTCAAATAGAGCAGGCGGTCGTACAGACCGTCCCGCATGGAGTGGAGGGCATGTTCAAGGACGATGCCGGTCTTGCCGAATCCTGTGGGGGCTTCGAGGAGAACAGCGCGGCTTTTCAGGGACGCGGTTTGGAGTTGGCGCGCGAGTTCTTCCTGGCCCTCCCGGCGCTCGGCAAAGGCCGGGGCGATGCTTATGTCCCGGAGGCGGATCCGGGCTTCCCTGCGATCCTCAAGAAACGGCAGCATGCCGTCCAGTTGCTGTTCCAGGTTCTTGTGAGGGACGTCTGCAAGGGGCACTGCCTGCAAGGCGCCGCTGTCGATATCGATGAAAAGGAGGTCGGTTTTGAAGGCGACTCCCCTATATTCCGGGAGCGCGGGAGCGAGCGCTTCGTAGATGGCTGCCTGAGTGAAAGCTTCCGGCAGTTGGCGGGCGAGATCTTCGGCTGCCGCAGGCAGTCCCATACGGACTGATTTGATCTCCCGGATGCGCAGGGCTTCGTCGTCCGGAAGAAGTTGGTCCATCCGGCCCTGGATCTCAAAGCTCCAGTCCCTGTGGACGCGTGTTATGTGCAGGGGAACCTCGAAACGCGCGTCCGGGGAGTCGCGGAGCGCTTTATCGCGCGCGCTGTCATGCCAAGCCCGTCCCAACGCGGCACGCCACTGGCCGAAGGAACGGTCTCCGGCGACCGGGATGTTGCGAAAGACCGCCAGCTCGCGCACGCTGAGGCGGACAAGGCGTGCGATTGGATCGATCTGCATGCGGTCGACAAACGGCTGGTTCGCGCCGTATTTCCGGAAGGGTGTCGAAGTTGATTGCGCGCGAAGAAGCGCGCTCTGCCTCACTCGAGAACGATCAAATCGGCCCGCCTGTCTTCGGCGGCCTGGGATTTGGACAGGTCGGGCGTGGCTTCAAGGTCGCCTTTCGAGCGCGTGTTGAGGCGATCCTCGTCGATGCCGAGTTGAGCGAGGTAGTCGCGGGCGCTTTTCGCCCGCCGGTCGCCAAGGGCGAGGTTGTATTCCGCTGTGCCATGCCAGTCGCAATGACCTTCAATAAGGAGGCCTTCGCTGGAATTGTCCTCCAGATATTCGGCTGCTTCCTGTAGCTTTGAGCGTTCCTCTGAGGAAATCGCGGAAGAATCGAAGTCAAAATAAACCGGATCAAGTTTGCCTTCCACCATTTTGCGCCCGTTGTAGAAGCCGTCTTGTTCCCCTTCGCCGCGTGGTTCCAGACCTTCGGCGCCAAAGCCATACTCCTCGCCGGGGCCGGGGGGGATGATGTCTCCAGAATCCGAACCCATGCCGCCGGTATCCGACGGCGTGGGGTTTTGTTTTTGCGCGCAGGCTGAAAGAAGGAAAACCGCCGGAAGAAGAAACAGGCATGTACGAGCGAAAGGGTATTTCTTGAGCATGATCGGAATATATTGGCCGGTTGATTTGTAACGTGCAAACTTTTTCCTTCCATTTGGCATAGTTTATAGGATGCGGCATGGATTCAGATGAAACCAGAATATTTTTAATCGACAATGGGTCGCTGCGTCCGGAGGCCACGCTTGTCCTCCGTCGTCTCGCATCCGAACTTTCCGTGCGTTTTGGTCGAAGGGTGGATCCTGTCAGTTTATTGCATTCGGACAAGGCGCCGGTTTCGGAATTGGGCGGTTGTCCGGCGTGTGTTCTAGAGCCGGAAATGCGTCGCCTGGCGCGCGATGAGGGCGTGCGGCGATTTATTCTTGTGCCTTTTTTCCTGGGTGCGAGCCGTGCGATCACTGAATACATGCCCAAAGTTGCGGCGCGTGTCTCGGAAGAAGCCGGGTTGGACATGGATGTTCGTGTGGCAGACCCGTTGGCGGGTCCGGATATGGAGTCTCCGGATCCGCGTTTGATCGACGCCCTCGTCGATGAGGCGCGGACGGCCATGCAACGTGAAGCCTGGCAACGTCCGACAGTGGCGCTGGTGGACCATGGGACGCCCGAGCCCTCCGTGAACCGGCTGCGGCAGGCGGTAACCGCTCAATTGGCGGCGCGATTGGGTGAGGATGTCGAGCAGGTGATTGCCGCCTCAATGGAGCGCCGGGCGGGTCCGGAATATGATTTCAACGAACCCTTGCTGGAAAACCTTCAAGCGCCGGACAGGGTGGGCGGGCAAAACCTGATAGTGGCGTTGTTTTTTCTTCTACCGGGCCGGCATGCGGGCCCCGGGGGCGATGTGGTTGAAATATGTGATGGATTGAAGGAAAGAAACATTTTTCGGCGAATCGTCCGGACATCCTTGCTGTGCGAGCGTCCGGAGTTGCCGGCTATACTGGAAGACCGAATATTAAGCGTGGATTAAGCGGCATAGCCGCTTAATCCACGCTTAATGGCGATTTCGTTCACGAAATCGGCCCTGCTTGTGAAGCAAGCAGGGTCATTTTGCGCGCAGCGCAAAATTGGCCTGCCATGAGCAAGCGGAGCGTGTCGAATGGCGGAGAGAGGGGGATTGGATTACGAACATATTTGGAACGATTTCCAGATTCA
>JBKGYB010000176.1:0-4488 GCA_046546295.1 Opitutales bacterium
GCTTTCAGCACGGGATGGAACCCTGGATGCCCTGAAAGGGCGAAGTTTCAAAGCTCCGGGTTTCAACCCGGAGAACCGATGATCGCACAAGCCCAGAACTATAACATCCCCGCAGGCGAACCCCTCACCGCTGAAATGCTCTCAGCGTAGCCGCTATTCAATCACCATAGCCGTTTCCAGTGAAAATGGTTGGGACAATCGCAGATCGCGGCTGGATTCGCCGACATGGATAACATACTCGCCCGAGTCCGCGCGCCACTGCATGCGAGTATCGTCAAAGTAAGCAAAAGCCCTGCATCCTCCAGTTATCAATCAACAGGTCGCCATTCAGGTAAAGTTTCGATCCGTCATCGCTACCCGACTGAAAAGTGTATTGCCCCGTCTCGGGAACGCGCAGGGTGGCTTTTGCGCGTACTGAGAACCGGTCCGCCGGCATGCCGGGGGCGGGGCTTTGCTCGCCCCATGCAAAATCGATCATCGGCGCGGCAAGCGTGGCCTTCGGGTCTCCCATCAAAGCCATATTGTCAAAAAATTCGATCTGCCATTGCTCTCCCTCCAATACATCCGATGGGATAATAGCATCGATCGGGCGCACCTTATCCAGCGTGTAACCCGGAAAGTAGTCGATCTTTGTCGTCTCTCCAAAACGCTTCTGTATCCCCTCGAGCGGTGTAATCTCGTAAAGCGCGGGAACCGCCGACGAACCGCCGCCGCCATGGTGGGTTGCGGTTGCATTCCGGCCGATCACGACAAGATGATCGATAGCTTCAGGCTGTAGCGGAAGCACGTCGTTCTCATTTTTCAAAAGAACCATTCCCTCCCCAAGATAACGGTTTTCAATGGATGCCTGCCCGCGAAACCGATTGTAAGCACCCATAATCGTCCACGTCTCGCCCTCCTGCAGTGCTTTTTTAAACGCAGGCAGGTAGATTTCGCGCAAGGCTCGCTCGCTCACGCGAAAAGAACATACCGCGTATGCCTTTCGGACCATCTGTCATCTTGAGCGGAGCCAACCCAAGACGCGCAACTCCCCCGGCTTCCATTGGCTCGCCCTGGTGCAGCTGCGCAACTTTCTCCTCCAGAGTCATCTTCCCGAGGATATCTTCCGGCGCATCCGAAGCGTGCAAATAAACGGTGAACAAACAAACAAGAGGCAGGGTTTTCCGTAGCATGGCGCCTGCTTTTGCCTCGAAGGCCATTTCGAACAGGTTCGCCCGACGGTCCTCGTCCGGATCGGCAGCCATGTTCGAGATGGAACCCGGGCTTTGGAAAAGGCCTATACGGCGTCGTTGTAGTCGTCTCACAGCGCACTGGCCCTCACGCCGGTTTCCGGCATGTTCGTGACGACTTCCCACACGGTTTCCTGGATCGCCTTGACCAGTTCCGCATCCTTGTCGGCATCGAACATCTCGTAGGGCCGAACGGTCAGGCCCACCGGATTTTCACCGGTCAGAGTCGTGAAGATGGTGAGGGCGGTGATGTAAGAGCCGATGGTTCCACTCGTCTTGCCGTTGTGGGGCTGGTCGTTCATGTGCACGCCGTCGGCGTAAACATTCAAGATGCCTTTATCTTGCTGGAAACTGTCCGGATTGAAAGGTGATTTGTCGCCGCGGGCTTTCTTGTAGTAATCCATGTTGCGCTCAAAGAACTCCGCGATGCCGGGCAGCTCGCCGGCGCGGATCTTTTTGTCCAGGGCGGCCATCACGTGGCCGCTGGGAATGAGGCGCACTTTATTCGGAAGGTCGGGCCGGCGCTCGTTGAGGGCTTCGACCAGTTGCTCGAAATAGGCGGCGTTGTGCTCGGCCCGCTGGATCTTGGGATCCGGGATCGGCGTGTAGTCGCCGGCCCATTGTTCGGAATAACCGCCCGCTTCGAGCGCCCGTTCCGCCCCCGGCCAAGTGGCGTAAATATAGAAAGTATCGGAGGCGGCGTGCCCGGTGTTCGGGTTCCGCTGGTCCCAGCGATCGCCGTCGGTCGAGGTTTCGCCGCGTGCGTAAGCGATGAAGGCGTCGGCGGCCTGAATCACGCCGGAATCGTGCCAGGGCCAGTGGTTCATCGTCTCGTGTTCCTTGTCGAGTTCATCGTGATACGGCTGCAGGACGACGGCGTTCCACTTGTGATTTTTGAAAGCGTTCTCGTAGCTTCCAAAATCCCCGTTGCCGAAGAGGTTGTATCGGCCTTCGCCCGGCTTGTTGCCGTGATTACGCATCACCAGCAACTGTTCCAGCCGGTGGCCGCCGCCGAGTTGGGAGCCGTAGCCGTAGTCGTAGCCGGCGGATTCGAAAAGTTCGGCCAGGCGCTCCAACGGGATGTTGCGGGTCAGGCTATTGCCCAGATAATACGCGGAAAATTCTTTTGCAGAGGAAGGTTGGGCGTAAAGGTTTCCGATCAAAACCACAATTAAGAGCGCGGCTGCGTTTAAAACTGTCAGAGGGGTTTTCAGGAGGGTGTGCGTTTTCATAGAGTCAAAACAATATTTTGTGTATGAGAGGACGCAAGTGGAAAATCCTGGTCCCCTTCCTGATCCGCCACTGGCCCGAAGCACCCCGGCCCCGCGATCAACAGCCGTCCCGCCGATTCCGACGAAGACGGGCTTGTCAACTGGCGGGAGTTCGGCCTCGGCGCCTATTCGAAGCGGCCCGACGTCCAAGACGCCCGCCTGGTGCTGTTCGAGAACTTACAGCAGTCTGCCGGCTAAGCCCGACAGACTGCTTAGAAGCAAACCATTGCGCGGAGCGTCCCGGCAGGCTTCGTGTGTTATGGAATTTTCGGATAAGGCTTGATCGAACGGTCTTGCGGATAAAGATGGTAGCATGAAGAAAATCCAACTCGGCCCCACCTCGCTTTCCGTTTCCGCCATCTCGCTGGGATGCATGCGGATGAATGGACTGAACGTATCCGAAGCGGCGGAAGTGCTCGCCGCCTCGCTCGAATCCGGGATCGATTTTTTCGATCATGCCGACATCTACGGCGGGGGTGCTTCCGAGGAGATCTTTGCGGAGGCCCTGAAGGCAATCAAGGTGGACCGGGAGAATCTTTTCCTTCAGTCGAAATGCGGCATCCGCCAAGGCTTCTTCGATTTTTCAGAGGCGCACATTCTGGCTTCGGTTGATGGCATATTGGAGCGTTTGCAGACGGACTATCTGGATGTCTTGCTCCTGCACCGTCCGGACGCGTTGATGGAGCCGGAGGAAATCGCCTCCGCCTTTTCCCGGTTGCAGGATTCCGGCAAGGTGCGTCACTTCGGGGTGAGCAACCAGAATCCGACCCAGATGGCGTTGATTCAGCAGGCCATGGAGATCCCTTTGGTGGCGAATCAGTTGCAGTTCAGTCTCGGCCACACTTCCTTGGTGGATCACGGACTCAACGTGAACATGGCGGACGAGCCGGCGGTGGACCGGGATGGCGGCATTATCGATTATTGTCGGCTGCATCGGGTGACGGTGCAGCCATGGTCCCCCTTGCAGGCGGGCTTTTTCGGGGGTGTCTTTCTCGGGCACACCGAGTTTTCGGAATTGAACGAGGTCTTGAACGAACTGGCGGAAGCGCACGGAGTCACGGCCTCGGCGGTGGCGATCGCCTGGCTGTTGCGCCACCCCGCGCAGATGCAGCCGGTGCTCGGCAGCATGACCCCGCAGCGCATCCGCGAAATGTGCCAAGCCTGCGCGGTGGATCTCAGCCGCCCCGATTGGTATCGGCTCTACCGCGCCGCCGGAAATCGGCTGCCATGAGGGAGAAGGTTTAACCTACATTCCGCAGTTGAACCACTGATTAAAAATTTTCCGAGCGAAAAACGCAGCAATTGACGGATAAGGAACTAAAGCGCCGGCCCGGTGCTTGCGCGGACGATGAGCCGGGGGGTGACAACGACCAAGCGTGAGGTCTGCGGGGCGGGGGAGCCTTGGCTATCCCTGAGTTCCAGAAACAGTTCCACGGCGGCGCGTGCGATCTCCAGCGGGGCGTGGCTGACGCTGGTCAGGGGCGGGTCGGCGACTTCGCCGAAGCTGTCGTCGAATCCGGTGACGGAGAGGTCGGCGGGGACGCGGAGCCCGAGGCGGCGGGCGGCGCAAAGCGCGCCGAGGGCGATCGGATCGTGGTAGGCGACGACCGCGGTCGGGCGGTCGTCGGATTGGAGGAAGGGGAGGAGGGCTTCGGTGGCCGTGGCGATATCGACGGACGCGCTGCGGGCGACGTCGGTCAATTTTGGGGGGTTGGGAGGAGTGGTTGTGGACACAGCGATGGCTAAAAAGGATCAGCGCGACCCTGCTTTGGCGGGCGGTCGCACACTTCTCGTCATGTTATTTCATTCTGTCTGGGATCTGTCAATTTCATGACGGCGATCAAAAACAGTCCCGCCGGAGGAGAACATGCAAAGCGTGTCGGGGGCGGCAGCCACTGTCCGGGGCGGCGTTTTTCGACCACTGATGGACACGGATCCCGCTGAGCAGACAATTTGGAGCCCCTGTCTAGTTTACACCCGCGCCGCCG
>JBKGYB010000177.1:0-4448 GCA_046546295.1 Opitutales bacterium
TGCGAGCGCTTGGACTTCCCGGACTGTTGCGCCTCTTGTTCCTGCCGTGCCTTCTGCCTGCGCCTCTCCGCTGCTTGTTTTTGTCCCTTTTGCGCCCCCTTCCCGGGCGAACCGCCAAAGTTATACGATTTTACTTCCTCCACTTTTTCCCGCTTCTCGATGGGCTCCCCCATTCTCCCGGATTCGTCCCCCTTCCCGGACTGAGCGACAAGAACACTGCCAAACCCGGCAAGCCCCAAGACAGCGATCAGACAGTAAACAGGTGCGCGCAATTTCATGATTGCCAAGGATTGAAACAAAAACCCGCGCAAAGGCAAACCTTGAACGAAAAAAGGAGCGGCATTCTGGTTGGCGGACTCCGTTCTTTCAAGAGGGATGAAAGCGCAGCTTGCGGAGGCCAAACCAGGTCATCCGAAGAAGCAATGCCGCTCCGGAAAAACGGGAAATATTTGTCGCCCCGTATGTCCGGTCGGCATAGCGCACGGGGATGTCGCGAATCCTCAAATCGAGCAAAGCGGAGCCAAACAACAAATTGAAGTCCCCGTACGGGTCAAACGCGCCGAAAGCATGAATGCGCCGGAGGAGCCGTTCGTAGTCACTGCGCAGGAGCATCTTGGTCCCGCAAAGCGTATCCTTGATGTGATGTTCCACGACAAATCCGAGCATGAGGGCGAAGAATTTGTTGCCGATCAGGTTGAGCAAGCGCATGGCTTCCGTTTCCATGGGATAGACCAGGCGGCTGCCGTTTGCGAACTCGGCGCGACCGGTCCGGATGGCCTCATAAAATTTCGGCAGGTCTTCGGGCGGCGCTGTCAAATCGCCATCCTGAACGACCAGCACATCACCGCGCGCTTCAGCGAAGCCGGCGGCCACGGCGTCCCATTTCCCTTTCCCCGTCTGCCGGAAGCAACGGACATCCAAGGGCCCCCTGTAGGCGGCCACCTCGCGCTGAACGACCTCCCAGGTATCATCGGAACTGTTGCCCTCGACAATCAGGAGTTCGGTTCGCTGCCCCAGCGCCGGGATTCGCTCAAGGGCCGGGCGAATATTGCCGGATTCATTGCGCACTGGCAGAACGACGGAACAACTGATCGCTCCATCCAATTTCGGCCGCGCCACCGGTCGGGCAACAATAAAGAGGGTCGCGCCGAAATTCCGGAAACCGGGAAGGCGCGCAAGGAAACGGTTGAAAAAACCGTTCAGGATCGGCACATCAAACGGGAATAATTGCTCGGCGCTTTTTTTTACGACTTCGAACCCGGAAAGTTCCAGCAAATTGACCAGATCTTCGGTTGAAAGCCAATTGCTCGGCGGTTGCTTGAGAACGAGGCCGAGCGGCTGCGCCAGCGCGAAAAGCGGCTTCCAGGCATGATTCAGGGAAGCCAGATAGACCCGGCTCCGCGGATGGCAGGAGCTTCGCAGGCGCTCGAAGCATTGCTGCACATCCTTCAAATAACCGGACAAATAATCCAGAACCACTGCGTCAAACGTTTCCGTAACCGACCCATCATGCAGATCCCCCTCCCTGAACTCAAGGTTCGGGGAAGCGTTGCGCTCCTTTGCCTGTTCGATCATTGCGGGGCTCAAATCAATCCCCAACCCCCGCGAAGGCTCCAATCCGCGCAGCAGGTCGCCCCGTCCGCATCCCCACTCCAATATACTCGCGCCGGAAGGGATGTGGTGACGCAACTTGCGCAGAATCTGGCGGTGAAAGCCGCGCTGCCAACGGCGGGGCGCCGCGTCGTTGGCGGCCACCCAGTTAAAATGCGCTTTATAATCCATTGAATATCCCGGGTTTTTATCCAGTAAGCAGATTGGGAGGCGCGTTGCAAAAAGATTTCCTGTCTCAAGTCTTTGTTTATTTCCATCCAAAGCTTGCATCAACCCGGTTGAGGACTTTAAATCAAGGAGTGGAAAAAGCAGAAGAATATCGTCCAGGCGCTACAATTCTTCACCAAGGGGAAGAAGCGTCAGGTTTCTATATCCTTAAAAAGGGGGCCGTCGAAGTTTACAAGGACGATGTAATGCTCAACGTCCTCATGTATCCCGGAACAATTTTCGGGGAAATGGGCTACGTCCGCGACCAACGTCGATCCTGCACGATCAAAGCGCGGACGCATACCGTGGTGACGAAATACGAGGACACCAGCATGGAGGAAATCATCCGGGACCACCCGGATGTCGCAATGAAAATTTTTCAGACCATGGCCGCCCGGCTCGACAGAACCACGAAAAAACTTGTTGAAGTTTCGAGGATTTCCTCCTTGGCCGACACGGAGTAAGATGTGTAGCCGAATGCGCGAGCATTTTGGAGGAACAAAGCTATCGGGTTGCAAAAAGCCGGACTCTCTGCATTGAGTCCGCTCCATGAAAAACCAAGCAAACCTTTTCCTGCGTTGGCCCGCCTTCGCGCTGCTTCTAACAGGCACAAGCATTTTCGCGGGCGGCGCGGAACCCCCGGCCCTCCCCGTCCTCTATGTCGGCGAACAACAGACGGCAAACATCAGACCTGTTGCCGGATACAATGCCCCCGTCTCGAATCTCGAATTCGAACCCCGTGTCGACCTGCAAACACGCAACATGGCCGAAGCCCAGGGCGACGTTGCCATCCGCGGCGGCATTTTTGAAAACACCGGTTTCCGCATCGGTACCGCCACCATCATCGACCCGCAGACGGGGCATTATTCCGCGGAATTGCCGATCCCTTCGGAGATGCTCACCGGCCCTGAGGTCCTGACCGGCGTTGAAAACGCCGTCTACGGGTTCAACAGTTCGGTCGGGACGATAAGCTACAAGTGGGCGCCGGTTTACGACGGAGGCAGCTTGACCGCTGGAGGCGGCGACCACGATCTGAACTTTCAACATATTCGTCAGGGATGGACGAAAGCACTCGATGAAAAAGGACGCTGGCAATGGGGGGCCGAACTTGACTACTCGCGCTCCGAAAGCGCGGGCACGCGGCAATTCGGAGACCATGATTTTGATCGGTTCAGCGGACGGCTGCAACTTCTCGGCCCCCATTCCCAAACGGATTTCTTTGCCGGCTACCAGTCAAAAAACTTCAGCTGGCCCAACCTGTACACGCCTGCAAATTTTGCCCCTTTTATCGGAGCGGTCGAAACCGAGGAACTGAAAACGCGGCTCTTCCTTCTGAACCACCTCCATGAATACGGCGGCGACAACTTTTTTGAAGCCTCCCTTTTCCATCGCCGGCATACCGACGACTACCTGCTCGATGCGCGCGCTTTCGATTTTCCCATCAGCCATGAAACAAAGGTCACGGCGCTTGCATTCAGCGGCCGCCATGCCTTTACCGAAAATATCGGGTTTAGTCATGCCGGACAACTCACCACGGATTCCATTGAGTCCACGGACCTTGAACAGGGCGACTTCACCAGCCGGGACTATGTTGCGCTCACCCTGTTGCCGGAATGGAACATGCGCCCGGCCAAAGATGAAAGACTGCGCTTTCAGGCGGGAGCTCGCTACGACAACACAAACCGCGACAGCTCGGATATCTCTCCCATTGCCGCCGTCACTTGGAACTCAACGTACAAAAACGGGCTCGCACGCACCCTGCAACTCTCATACGCGGAATCGACGCAGGTTCCCGGCTACACCGCAATTGGCGGCAGCGAAACCACAGGCCTGTTCCGCAGCAACCACGACCTTGATCGCGAAAGCGCGCGGAACCTCGAGTTGCGCGCGCAATTCGAGCAAACAAAATGGTCCGTGGAAAGCGCGCTGTTTTACCGTTGGGACGATGATCTGGTCGACTGGACATTCAATGAAGCCGATCCAACGGCGCGGGAAGCAAACAACGTCGATATCCGGACCCTCGGCTTCGAGACAATCATCAGTCGCAGCTGGAGCGATTTTGAGCTCATCGCCGGTTACACCTACCTGCACAAGGAGGAAGATTTTGGCGACGCCGCTGTCGACGGCAGTTTCTACGCCTTGAATTTTCCCGAACACCGGGTCACGTTCGGCGCCATCTGGCAACCTCACGACACCCTTGAGGTCCGAATCGACAACGAATGGCGCAGCCAAAAAGAAAATGCACTGCGGCAAGGCGATGACGAAGCGCTTCTCACGCATCTTGGGATAAGTTTTTATCCCCCCGTGATCGACCGGATGGAGGTCTTCCTCGCCGCTGACAACCTCTGGGACAAACGCTTCCAGGAGGTCCCCGGCACTCCGGGCCGAGGGGACCAGTATTCCGCTGGCATTACCTACCGCTGGTGAATTTTGCGTTGATTTTCCGCCCTGCGCAAAGTCGGCGCAAAATGGCCTCCCTCGCTTCGCGAGTGAGGAGGCTGACGCCGTTGTAGCATCGGAAATCTTAATCCGCTTAACGCTAAAGTTGGGACATTTTCACCGCACAGGCTTCCAGCCTGTTACTTCAGGAAAAACAGCCAGGATGGCTGTGCTACCCCTTGAGGTAACAC
>JBKGYB010000178.1:0-4434 GCA_046546295.1 Opitutales bacterium
CCTTACCCATCAAAACCCCGTCGGATGATCCTTATGCCAGCGCCAGGCGGTTTCAATGATTCCATGCACGTCGGGATAGTGGATCCGCCATCCCAGTTCCTGCCTCGCCTTGGTCGAATCCGCATAGAGCGCGGGCGGATCGCCGGGGCGGCGTTCAGTCTCGACAACGGGCACCTTCAAGCCACTGACGTCTTCCACTGCCGCAATGATCTCGCGCACGGAGCTGGGGTGGCCGGTGCCGAGATTGTAAAAACAGGCCGTGCCGGGTGTTTTCAGTTTTTCAAAAACCGCGATATGCGCGCGTGAAAGGTCGTCAACATGGACGTAATCACGCAGGCAGGTGCCATCCGGCGTCGGGTAATCCGTGCCAAATACCTGTATCTTGTCACGGCGCCCGGTCGCCGCATCGATTACCAGAGGGATGAGATGCGTCTCCGGATCATGGTCTTCGCCAATCGTGCCGTCCTCGGCCGCGCCCGCTGCATTGAAATAACGAAAAGCGGCAAAACTGAGCCCGTAAGCATGCGCAAATGATTTCAGGCAGTTTTCCACATCCAGTTTCGTTTGGCCGTACGGGTTGATCGGACGCTGCGGCAGGCTTTCCACAATCGGGAGCTGCTCCGGCTCCCCGTATGTCGCACAGGTGGAGGAAAAAACAAACCGCAAGACCCGGTTATCGAGCATCGCCTCCAGTAGACGAAGCGTCGCCACAAAGTTGTTTTCATAATATTTCCTGGGCGCCGTCACCGATTCCCCGACATAGGCGAAGGCGGCAAAATGCATCACCAGCTCAATGCCCTCGTCCCGCAAAATGCGTCCCACTGCCCCAGGATCGCCCAGATCCGCCTCATAAAAAGGAACCTCCGGGGGCACCGCCGGGCGGTGCCCGAACACCAGATTGTCCAAAACCACAGGGGCGTGTCCGGCCAGCTGCAACTGCCGCACACAATGACTGCCGATATAACCGGCTCCTCCAACGACCAACACTTTCATGATTCAGTGAAATAAGCGCCTGATTGCGCGTGTCGACGAGAAAATGCCCTCCGGGGGTTGCCCTTGGCGCAAAATTTTGTCCATTATGCCTTCAAAAACAAAGGGATCGCAAGATTTAAGCTATTGACAGCCCGCCTCACAAAAATGGTAACAGATCCAGCTATTACGCACTCATTACGCACCCATGCAAAACTCGCGCATCGTTATAACAGGCGTCGGACTTACCGCGCCCAACGGGAATTCTCTCGAAGAATACCGGCGCAATCTCCTTGAAGGGGTCGCCCGTGTACAGACGCTCGATATACGATACATGGGGCCCGTGCCCGCAGGCGTCTGTGATTTTGACCCCACGCTTTACCAAAAACGCAAAGATTTGCGGATCGGGACAAGGGCCGGGAGCATCGGGATTTACTCGGCTCGCGAAGCGCTCGCCGACAGCGGGCTCGATTTCGGGAATTTCGACAAATCCCGGATCGGTGTATACATCGGCACGACGGAACACGGCAACGTCGAAACAGAAAACGAAATCTACAATATTTCGAAATTTGACTACGACACCCGCTACTGGACCCACCACCACAACCCCAGAACCGTTGCCAACAATCCCGCCGGCGAGATCACCATCAACCTCGGCATAACAGGCCCCCACTACACCATTGGCGCCGCCTGCGCCGCAGGCAACGCCGGCCTGATTCAAGCCCTTCAAATGCTCCGGCTGGGGGAAGTCGATGTCGCTCTGGCAGGGGGCGTCAGCGAAAGCATCCAGACCTTCGGCATCTTTGCCGGTTTCAAAAGTCAGGGCGCGCTCGCGCGGCACGAGGATCCGAACAAAGCCAGCCGCCCCTTCGACAAAAACCGCAACGGCATTGTTGTCAGCGAAGGGGGCTGTGTCTATGTCGTCGAACGACTGGAGGATGCCGTGGCGCGCGATGCGCCGATCCTCGCCGAAATCGTGGGCTACCGGATGAATTCGGACGCCGGGGACTATGTGCTGCCGGATGCCGGCCGCCAGTGCGAGTGCATGCGGGCCGCTCTGGATAAAGCCGAACTCAGTCCGGGGGACGTCGACATCGTCAATACCCACGCAACCTCGACGCCGCAGGGCGACATCCAGGAGTGCAAGGCCATACGGGAAGTCTTCGACGGCACGGAAAATACCTACGTCAACAATACCAAAAGCTTTATCGGACACGCCATGGGCGCGGCCGGCGCCCTTGAACTCGCCGGTAATCTGCCGTCCTTCCAGGACAATATCATTCACCCCACCATCAACATCGAGGATCACGATCCCGAATGCAACCTCCCGAATCTTGTCATAAATGAAGCACGCAAGGTTGACGCGGTCAAAGTTATCCTCAACAACTCGTTCGGCATGCTCGGAATCAACTCCGCGCTCGTCGTCCGCAAATTCGAGGACTGAGTTTTAGTTTACAACATAAGTCGCACAGCCATGACAGAAGATCAGGTCAAACAAATCGTCATTGATATCATCAAGGAAATCGCCCCGGATGAGGACACCACGGGCTTGAAGCCGGATGTCGCTCTGCGCGAGCAACTGGATCTTGATTCCATGGACTTCCTGGACATTGTCATGGAACTGCGCAAGCAACACGGCATAGAAGTCCCGGAAGAGGATTATCCGAAGCTTGCCTCGCTCGACAGCTGCGCGGAATACCTTACGCCGAAGTTCAGCAAATAAGGAAGGGGCGCCGGGTGCTAACATGAAACCCGAACAGCGCTGGCTTATGGCTCGCAGCCAAATCGCACCCGGCTTCGTATCAAGCCGCGCACGACATGTTCCAGTAAAATCGCCCTAAGACAGCAGCTTGCCCCTATCACGCATGCAAAAGCCTTCCGCCAGGCGCTCCGCTCCGGATGGGCGACATTTCGAGGTCGCCATAATCGGGGCGGGCATGGCCGGTCTGGCCGCCGGGATACGACTCGCTTTGGCAGGCAAACAGGTCGTCATACTCGAACGGCATAATGCGCCCGGGGGACTCAATTCGTTCTACAGCATAGACGGGCGCAAATACGACGTCGGCCTCCATGCCATGACAAATTATGTGCCGAAAGGGACCCGGGGCACGCCTCTTGCAAAACTCCTGCGCCAACTTCGAATCCCCTACGACGAACTGGACCTATGCCCGCAAAACGGCTCTCGCATCATATTTCCCGGTTGCGAGCTTCGCTTTACAAACGCGTTCGAGGAACTTGAGTCCGAGGTCGCATCGAATTTTCCACGCCAGATCGACGGCTTCCGGAACCTTGCCCGTGAAATTGATGCATTGGACGCCTTCAACACGGAATCCAGCTACGGTTCCGCGCGCGCGGCCGTTCGGCGTCATATTTCAGACCCCCTGCTGGAAGACATGCTCTTCTGCCCCGTCATGTACTACGGCAGCGCCCGGGAACATGACATGGACTACGGTCAGTTCGCCATAATGTTCCGATCGCTCTTCTTCGAAGGTTTTGCCCGCCCCTTCGGGGGGGTCCGGGTCATTCTGCGCCTGCTTCAGGATAAATACCGCAAACTCGGCGGCCTCCGTAAAATGAAAGCCGGCGTCCGGAGAATCCATACCGAAGGCCGGCGCGCCTGCGGTCTCGAGCTCGATGACGGCGGCTCCCTGACCGCCGACAAAATTCTCTCCACAGCGGGTGCGGTCGAAACCGCGCGACTCTGCGACGATCAGCCACCGACGGCCGGAACCGAAAACATCGGGCGCCTGAGCTTCACCGAAACCATTACCGTATTCGACCATCAACCGGCCGACTTCGGATGGGAGGATACCATCCTCTTCTTCAACACCCGGGAACGCTTCCACTACGCCCGGCCCGAAAACGAACTGGTGGACCCGAGCAGCGGGGTCATTTGCTTTCCAAACAACTACCGCTACGGGGAAGGCCGCCAACTTGAGGAAGGCTTCCTGCGCGTGACCGCGCTCGCCAATCACGACCACTGGTGCGCGCTTCCGGAGGACGAGTACCGTGCGCGCAAGGAGGAATGGTACCGCACGCTCCAGGATGCCGCCCTGCGCATTCTCCCGCCGACGGAAGAAAACAACCCGGTGGAATCACACCGTCTGGCCTCGGACATGTTTACCCCGCGCACCATTCGCTCATATACCGGGCATCTTCAGGGCGCCGTCTACGGAGCGCCCCACAAGGTAAAAGACGGGCGGACCCACCTCGACAACCTGTTCCTCGCCGGCACCGACCAAGGGTTTCTGGGGATCGTGGGAGCGATGCTCAGCGGGATTTCAATGGCCAACCGGCATATGCTCTAGCTCAGCGGCTGGAAGCTCACGCCATGGGGTAGCACGGCCATCCTGGCTGTTTTTTCTGAATTAACCTACATTCCGCAGTTAAACCACTGATTTACACTGATTAACACTGATCATTAACGACTTATGGATATTGGGACATTCGCCGAATAGGCGAAGC
>JBKGYB010000179.1:0-4405 GCA_046546295.1 Opitutales bacterium
AAAACCGCAACGATCCCGGCATAAAGCCGGTCGCTACGGATAATCATTATGGGGGTTCAAGTCCCGTCCGGCTCTTGTTCCCCTAACCGGCTTCTGTCTCTCAGATCCCTGATCCCGGCATAAAGCCGGTCGCTACGGATAAGGACGGCGCCCGTTAACCTGCCCCCAACCGTGGCGTAGGCCTATGGGCCGGGGGCTGTCTCCAGATTAATCACAATCCCGGACAAATCGCCAAATTGCTTGAAAAGCACTCGCATACACGCCCCTTTTGGTTTTGGAATACGTTTTACAATGATCGGCCTCGTCGAAAACAGCGGTGCAAAAACGCATGCGGATCCACTCGAACCTCGCGTGGAAGCGATATTCCGCAAGGGCGGACACCTCCAGACCGCACTCGGTCTCGATCACCGCCCCCAACAGGAAGCCATGGCCCTCGCCACAGCAAGGGCCATCGAGTCCGACCAGCCCCTCCTGTTCGAAGCCGGCACCGGTGTCGGCAAAAGCCTCGCCTACCTCATCCCAGGCCTGCTCCACGCGATCGATGCGGAGCGCCCCTTCCTTGTCTCCAGCCATACCATCTCCCTGCAGGAACAAATCCGTAACAAGGATCTCGGAATTTGCAGACAACTGTTCAATTCCATTCCGGAACTTCAACCCTACGCCGGGTTTAAGACCGCCCTCATGGTTGGACGGGGCAACTACTGCTGCACGACCCGCCTCAACCGAGTGCTTCAGGAAGCGGGCGCCCAGGAACAGACCGAACTGTTCGCCGAGGACGAAAAGGCCGAACTCATGCGCATCGCGGAATGGGCGAACCAGACAAAGGACGGCTTGTACCAGGAACTGTCGCCGGCGCCGCCACCTGAAGTCTGGGAGGCCGTGAATGCCGACAGCTCGGTCTGCTCCCCGAAAAAGTGCGACCCAAAGACCTGTTTTTATCAGCGCGCCCGCCGTCAATTGCTCGGAGCGAATTGCGTGATCCTTAATCACAGCCTTCTCTTCTCGCTGATCAACGCCGGCATGCCGCCCGAGGACGAAGTGCGGGGCATTCTTTTGCCCGATGACTTCGCCGTGCTCGACGAAGCCCACCGCATACCGGCCATTGCCACGGAACACTTCGGCCTTCACCTCAGCTCCTTCGGAGTGGACCGCACCCTGAAACGCATTTACAACCCCCGCAAAAACCGCGGGGTTCTCGGAAAATTCGGGCAGCACTGGGACAAGGAAGCGGTCGCCCGGGCGATTGAGTCCTCCCGGGAATTCTTCGGCTACCTCGGCGACACCTTTCTAAGCCGCAAATCCATCCAGCGCATACACGAACCCGACTTTTGCGAAAACCTGCTCTCCGGCCCGCTCAAAGAAGTCGCTGAACGACTCGGCGCAATCAGTCAAAAAATCGACGATGAACACAGTCAGGTTGAATTGCGCGACCACCGCCGCCGGATTCTCGCCTGCCGCGATGCCATCAATGCATTTGTCGCCTTTTCGGATGAAGATCATGTGCAATGGCTCGAACGCGGCGGCAGGAAAGAAACCAATATCGTGCTGCGCAGCGCCCCCCTGGACGTCGCATCCCGGCTCCGCGAGACCATCTTCAGCAGACACAGCGCCGCCATCCTAACAAGCGCCACCCTTTCCGACGGGCACAACATGGAAGCCTTCCAAAAAAAGGTGGGCGCGGAATCCGCTCAAGCTTCCATAGAATACTCCCCCTTCGACTATGAGAGGAATTGCCGGATTTGCCTCGCCACCGACTCCCCGGCTCCGGAGTCCGACCAGGGGCGGCTTGACCTCGAATACCTCGCCGATATGATTTGCTGGTGCGCCGGACGCACGGCGGGTGGCACGCTCGTTCTCTTTACCAGCCATGCGGACCTTCAGCAAGCGCACCGCCGCTGCGAACCGGTTTTGCGGAAAATGAACCGCCCCCTCTTCAGCCAGGGCCACCGCCACCCGCGCGGCGAATTAACACGTCTTTTCAGCGAAGCCGGCAATGGTGTGCTTTTCGGGACCGACAGCTTTTGGACCGGCGTCGACATCCCCGGCCCAGCCCTCTCGCAGGTCATCCTCCCCCGCCTCCCATTCGACAACCCGCGTCACCCCGTCAGTGAAGCCCGGAACGATGCCATCCGGCAAAATGGGGGCAACCCCTTTTCCGAACGCATAATTCCGGATGCCCTGGTCAAATTCCGTCAGGGAATCGGTCGACTCATTCGCCGAAGCGACGATTCCGGCGCCATTGTCATTTTGGATTCGCGCATCCTCAATAAGCCTTACGGCAGACTTTTTTTGGCTGCCCTTCCAACAAAGAACCACATCCGGTTCAGCCGGACGAACAGGGACAGTGTATTCCCCTGAGTGCGCGCACTGCGCGCTTTTGCCATGATGTCTCCTCTTGCAGGAGCCGGTCGACGAAGACCGGAGGACTCCTGTGCGATGTGTTTTCCGCTTTTATTCAATCGATGATTGTACCAACGAAAAGAAAGTTCCATCCTTTATACAGAACCTGAAAAACAAAGCATGAGCGAAGAATCCGAACCCAACGAACCCAACGAACCCAACGAAGGCAAGACCCAACAGGTAAACCTGCAACAAGTGGCCGGGCAATTCATGTCCGGCCTGCAGCGGCATTTTGACATGCTGGCCTTTAATCTGGCCGCGCGCGAGGCGGCTTCGGAAGAAGCCTACAACAAGCGTTCGCATGCCCCGCGCATCATGCCGGCCGCCCGCCACCACCAGAACTTCGAACAAATGCAGGCCTATGCCCGCGATTTGCTCGTTCGTCAAGTGATCGGCGACGCGCTCAATCTCGCGGTTACCGGCATGAACAACGCGCATTTTTTCCTGGCTCTGATACAAGCCACCCGGGGAAGCCGCGAAGTCTCAAAGGAAGCGCAACAAAGCGCACAGGAACGGCAAAAGGCATTTGCCAACGCCCAGCTTGACGAAAAATTCAACCGGCTGGAACAGGATTACGGCATCATGTGCGAGGCGGAGGATACCATCACGTCGCTCGGCTTCGCACTCCAGGCTCTCGGCAAACAGGGTGGTATCGTGAAAGCCCGGCAACTCGACGACAAGGGGGAGCTTGTGATCGAGTTAAAGGGCGTGTCCAATGAAGCTCAGCCTTCAACAGACGGACAATCGGGGAGTCCGATTGTCACGCACCGGAAGATCTTCCGGGAAGGCGAGTCCATTGTTTTCAGTGACGTGGAACTGCAGCTTATATTGGTCACGCTCGCTTCGTTTGCGGATTCTTTGTTCAAGTCTGTCGCGGGCTTTGCCCGATCCAACGGACACAAAAACGACGGGACCTGACAGGGTATACCAGCGCCATACCGCTATGCTCCCCCCTCAATTTCGGCTTCTCACACTCAACATCGCACACGGACGCGGTTTGTCCACATACCAGGGCTTCCAGGGAACGCGTCGCATTGAACGAAATTTGCGGCGGATCGCAGGCATGCTGCGCTCCTACACACCCGATATTGTCGCATTGCAGGAAGTGGATGAAGACTCCCACTGGAACAAACACATCCACTTGCTCGAATTTCTCCGAGAAGCCGCCAACTACCCCTACAGTCATCTGGGCGTGCACAACCGGCGCGAGGGGAAAAGACCCTTGGCCTACGGCAACGGCATGCTGTCGCGCTTTCCCATCGAGCATGCCGAACACGAAGCGTTTGGCGAAGCGGAGCTGGGGGAAAAAGGCTTTCTCTACACGGAACTGGCGGTCGCGTCGGGGCATTTGCCGGTGGTCAACCTGCACCTGGATTTCCGTTCCCGACGCCGGAGAATCGAGCAAATCGAAAGCCTCATCACTTACCTGGAAAGACGTCACGTGGAAAAAGGAGGAGAAGGCTACCTTTCCCCGCTTGTCTGTGGTGATTTCAACAGCCGCTCCGGCAAAACAAACGACGCCGTGCGCCACCTCTTTGAATATCTCGAAGAACAATGCGCCTACCGTCTTTTTCCTCAAACCGGCCGCACCTTTCCCGCGCTCCTGCCGACTCACGGATTCGATTTCATTCTGGTGCCGCCAACCTGCGAAGTCGTCCATTCCGAAGTACTGCGCTCGTATGTAAGCGATCATCGCCCGGTTCTCATTGACCTGATTATAAAAGAGTGAAGTCGGGGACCACTTCACTCCTTACCCATGTGAAGTTTGCGTGACACCATCTTCGGATTTTCGGGGGGGGCTTACTGTTTGTTGCATAATTGTTTTGACACGGTGAAGGTGGAAGCGGCTTCCAGCCGCTTGGTTGCGTATGCAGAAAGCGGCAGGATGCCGCTTCCACTTTTTCCGACCGACCTTCTGACGTCGGAATAATTCTTGGACGATTAGTAAGTCGGCGGAAAACCGGTCGACGGTCGAGGAGAGCGGGCGACGAGAGCGGATCACGAG
>JBKGYB010000180.1:0-4368 GCA_046546295.1 Opitutales bacterium
GGATAGGGAATCTCCTTAACCACTCGTCATCCGGAGTTCTATTTTTCCGGCGGGTGTGCCTTTTTTGTGAAATTTTGTATCCTGGCGGCGCTTTTCCCGGGCTTTGGGTCCGGGCGGCAGATCGTGGTGACGCACCATGCGGGTCAGTCGGAGCGGTATGGCGACCTGCGCGGGGATCCCTTCTTCCGTGTCGAGATCAAGGCCGCCTTCGGCGAAGAATTCCAAGGCGTCGTCTTCCACCCGGTCGGCGAGTTCCTGGAAAGGTGTCTTGATCAAGCCTTTCAGGGTCGGCAGGGGAATGTTGTTCAGGGAGGCAAGGGAATCCCCCGCGGTTTCCACACCGGCGGCGAGCACGGAGCGAAGCAAGTCGAGCGCCTCGTTGGAAAGCGTGCCGGGGCGGGTCACGGAAACTTTGAGGCCAAAGCGGCCGTCCACTTTTTCCTTGAGTTGACCGGTTTCGTAGAAAGGGGCTTTTGCAAGGGAGCGCTTGCCACGTGTCAGCCGCAGGGTCTTGAGGGCGGATTTCCGTGTGATCGCGGGACGCGGCAGTATTAGCTCGGTCAATACAATGACGGCGCCGGTGGCATTCAGGGGTTCCTCAAGCGCGAGGGCGTGGAGGGATATTTCGGTGGTTATCATGGGGGGGCGGGGTCGGAGACCCCTTGATTTCTGATTTGTGATTGCTGATTTTTAATCCTAAAAAGATTAGTACAACCACTGATGGACACTGATCCCGCTGAGCGGGACTGATTAGCAAAGGGTTAGCGACTTTTACCGCTTCGCCTGTTCGGCGAAGGGCCCAATATTCATAAGTCATTATTGATCAGTGTTTATCAGTGTTAATCAGTGGTTCAACTGCGGAATGTAGGTTAATGCGCTTGCGTCCGGCCTCAGCGGGACGGTTGACGATAGCGGGCGACGAGAGCGGATGACGAGTTTTTTTTCGAATGCCCCCCTCACTCGCATCGCGAGGGAGGCCGTTTTGCGCAAGGCGCAAAATACCCCTGTCCCTTGCCCCCTGTCCCCTGTTTCCTGTTTCCTGTCCCCTGTCCCCTGTTTCCTGTCCCTTGTCCCCTGGCGTTCGAGTTTGTAATCGCCGCTGAGGATGCGCTCCCACTCCCGCCTAAAGGGGCCCTCACCCGCTGCCGGGTTCAGCAACTGTCAGCCCCTGAGGCGCCCAAACGCTGCAACTTATATTTCCCCGACAAAATCCGTTCCCACCACTCCTGGTTTTCCAAGTACCATTGGACCGTTTTGCGGAAACCGGATTCGAAGTCTTCTTGTGGCTTCCAGCCGAGTTCCTCGCGGATCTTTGTGGCATCCATTGCGTAACGGAGGTCATGCCCGGGGCGGTCGGTCACGAAAGTTATGAGTTCCTCATAATTTTCGTGCGATTCCTGGTTGCTGATTCCCGATGGCTGATGTGCGGACGAGGAATCCTGGCTTCCGCGCTCTGAGCTTTGTTTGCTCTCTTCCGACGCCTCTCCTCTGAGTCGCTCTTTTGCGGCCCTTAAATGGGCGCCCCGCGCAGTCGTCCCTTCGGGACCAACACGAGCGTGTTGACCCTCTACGTTCCGTCGAACTTCGTCATTCATCAACCGGCACAGCATGCGGACGATGTCGATGTTTCGCTGTTCGTTGTTGCCGCCGATATTGTAGGTCTCCCCTACCCGGCCGCGGGTCAATACGGCATAGAGCGCGCGGGCATGGTCCTCTACATACAACCAGTCGCGGATGTTTTCGCCTTTTCCATAGACGGGGATCGGCTCGCCGCGCAGGCACTTGAGAAGGACGACCGGCACGAGCTTTTCGGGGAATTGGAAGGGCCCGTAATTGTTGGAACAGTTGGTTACGAGGACGGGGAGCCCATAGGTGTCGCACCACGCACGGGCCAAGTGATCGGAAGCCGCCTTGGAGGCGGAATACGGGGAATGCGGATCATATCGCGTGGTTTCGGAAAAGGGCGGATCCTTTGCGCCGAGCGAACCGTACACTTCGTCGGTGGACACATGAAGGAAACGGAAACTTTCGGTGGTCGGCATGCGGCGGTCGGTCGCCGGTTGCTTAGGAAGCGCCTTCCAATAGGCGAGACTCGCCTGAAGCAGATTATAGGTTCCCACGACATTGGTTTGAATGAAGGCTCCGGGGCCATCGATCGAACGGTCCACATGGCTTTCGGCCGCGAGGTGCATGACCGCGTCGGGACGGCGCCGGTCGAATATCGATCGCAGGGCGCCGGCGTCGCAAAGATCCGCGTGCTCGAATACATAGTTTGGCGCATCGGCCAAGTCCGCGAGGGACTCCGGGTTCCCGGCATACGTCAGCGCATCAAGATTTATGACGGTCTCGCCCTGTTCCCTGACGAGGAAACGGACAAGGTTTGTTCCGATAAAACCGGAACCTCCTGTTACAAGAATTTTCATAAGTTGTTAGTAGGCCGGGCGGTAAAGTCTCCGTTTTTTGCTGGTGTTGTGCCCCCTGTCATCGGCCTCGGCCGTAAAACTGAAGTCGGAGCCATTGATCTGTTTCCAAGCACACATGGCTTTCAAGCATGCTTCCGCAGCAAGCTCGGCGATCAAGAAAAATTGCTGCTCGGTGAGGTGGTCCTTTTCGGCGTAAAGCGTGAGGCTGATGTTCCTGTCGCAGGAAAATTCGAAGCGCTTCTGCCACAGCTCATCCGGCGTTTCATGGGGTGTATTTGGCACATAGAATGACCGGGTCTCGTCACCCACATGCAACTCAGCCCGGCAGAAGCCCATTTTTTTCAGCACAAAGCGAAAGTCGGACCAGAGATTCTGTCCACTGTCGGCGCGCTCCGCTTCGAGGATCAACCAGTTTCTGAGCTGCAATGCATTGCGCGCATCGTGGCGCGAGCGCATGGATTCGGTGAAGTAAGCGCGCACCCCATTGATAGAGGCAATTTTCCTGCCACGCATGGAGAACAGGACGACGACAAACGCAAATCCCAAAAAAATCGGGAGGTTTCGTCCTTGTGCCACAAAGGTAACCAACCCGCCAACGAGCGCTAAAAGGGATATCCCGTACAGCAGGAGAACTGTATTGCGGCGGGAAAACCCGGAACGCAGCAACTGGTGATGAATGTGTTCCTGGTCGGGCCGAAAGAGCGGCAGCCCCCGCAGCCCCCGGCGTATCATGGCGAACAGGACGTCGCTTATCGGGAGGGCGAGCGCCATGACCGGCGCAATCAGGGCGGCGGCAATGCTGCCTTTTTCCGAATTGATAAGGGAGAGGGCGGCAATCAAAAACCCGAGCATGTAAGCGCCGGAATCCCCCATATATACCTTGGCGGGAGGAAAATTATGGAAAAGGAAGCCGACGATCGCACCCGTCATCACAAGCGCCACGACGTAGGAAAAGGGGGCTCCGCCTTCGATGCCCAGGTATGCAAGGAGAATCATCAGCATCAGGCCAACCCCGCCCGCCAAGCCGTCGAGACCGTCAATCAAATTGATCAGGTTCATCATCGCGACAAACCAGAACACGGTAGCCCCCATGCCAAAGATCCCGAGCTCCATGGAATTTGCGGTAAAGGGAACAACGACTTCATCAATGGCGAGCCCTCCGTAATAGGCGAGCAGGGCAATGATGATTTGCGCGAGCAGTTTCATCTTCGCGCCGAGCGGCTTAAAGTCATCGATCAAACCGAGCAAAAAAGCCGCCGCAGCTCCCAAAAAGACGGCTATTCCCAGGGTGGGGCCCCCATCAACCGGGGGCTCGAAGAAAAAGACACAGAGCAGAAAAATCACCGTAAGCGCAGCCATCAACCCGACGCCGCCAATGGGCGGGACGGTTCCCGCGTGCGTATGATGCGCTTGGGGCGCGGCATCGCGCTGATAGATCCCCGTGTTCAGGAGCCCCATGATGACCAACCACGAGACGACGCAACCGAGCAGAAAATAAAAAAGCACAAGGAAGAACATGATGAAGAGGAAATGCTGCCGCGATCAGCCGGACAAAAGGGCGGGAAAATTCATTTTTGCTTAAGGGATTTGCGTTAAAAACAGGATTATTGGCAAACAGATTACCCATTGTATTGCCACGCCTCAAGCAAGAAGATGAGGGGCGGTGTTGGGTCGGGGGGCTCCTTGCTTTTTGATTAACGCGAGGCGAGAGGCAAGAGGTGAGATGTGAGAGGCCGGGGTGGCACGGCTTTTTTAAAACCACGGATTTCACGGATACGCTTGTGTCGCGCACCAGTTGGGGCGGAGAAACAAGAGGTAGCCCAGGCTTCCAGCCTGTCTCAGAACCCAGCCACAGCCAGGATGGCTGTGCTACCCCATGGCGTGCGCTTCCAGCCGCATCAGCGGGGAATGGGGTTAACGAGAGCGGGCGACGAGAGCGGATTAC
>JBKGYB010000181.1:0-4310 GCA_046546295.1 Opitutales bacterium
GCAATCAGTCCCGCTCAGCGGGATCAGTGTCCATCAGTGGTTGTACTAATCTTTTCAGGTTAACGCGCGGTATAATCCCCACAGGTGCACGAAGGACCATGCGAAATCGCGGGGTTGTTCGCGGAGCCATGCTTCGAGGGTTTCGAGGTCAATCCATTTGCCGTCTGAAATTTCGTCGGCGTCGAGCTGAAAGGGGCCTTCCGAGGTGCATTGGTACACGCACACGAATTCATTGCCGGTCGGGTGACAAGCGGATTCTTTCAGAACACGCACAAGGTCCTCCGGTGGAGCAATCCCCAGTTCCTCCTCAAGCTCACGGGCTGCCGCAGTGTCGTAGTCTTCCCCGCTGTTCAGATGCCCGGAACAGGAACTGACCCACTTGCCCGGGGCGGTATCCTTGTCGAGGGAGCGACGTTGTAAAAACAACTGCCCGCGCCGGTTGAAGACAAAGACGTGGATTGCCCGGTGCATGAGTCGTTCCCGGTGCACAACCGAGCGCGGGGCGCTGTGGAGAACGGAGTCCTTTTCATCCACCACATCGAAAATTTCTTCACCGCCCGCCGTGGCTGATGCGTTCGCGTCCTCTGGTTCCATTTCCAGTTCTTCCCGATCTTGTGTCATTTCGCCTGTTCGTGTCAGCTGGCAGGTATCCGCGCGATCGCCGGCAAGGTTTTCGTGTTAAACATGCGCGCCCACTGGATTCGTTAGCGAATGAGGGCGTGGAAGTCATCAAACTCGCCGGCGAACCCGTCGGCGATACCTTTGGAGAGGACAGCAACAGCATCGTGGGAATGAAGGGATTCGAGGTGCGCGCAGGCCACCTGAAAGTCAATGATTCGCGGCTCCTCGTTGAGCTGCTCATAGAGCAGGCGGGCGGCATCTTCGACGAATTTCGTGTAGGCGCCGTTCATTTCTGCGAAGGCTTGTTCATCTTCACGTTTCACCATGACTTGGGTCTCGGTTTTGAGGGCGGTCAAAGCGATTTCCTGGAGCTCTTCAATGCTGATGTGTTTGTTTTCCGCGATTTCCACGCTGATGCGGGCGGTGCTTCGCTGGGAATGGGGGATCCCGTAAATATTGCGGCTTTCCCGCGCGTGCTCCGAGAGTTCGGAGGAACAGGGACATGCGGACGAATAAACAAAATCAAGATGGACGAATTTCCGGAAGCGGTTCAGTTTGTCGAGCTTGCCTTCGAAGGCGCAGTCATAGTATTGCCAGCCGTCGAGCCCGCTCCGCAGGCTGTCTTTGCGAATCGGGTAGGAAAATTTCAGTTTGAGGCGCGCTTGATGTGCCTGGATCGAGTCCTTGTAGTACTGGAGGATCTCCTTGAGCAGGTCCGGAGTGAAAATCCTGTTTTCAAACTCGTAGAAGACCCGCATGATTCTGGACATGTTGATGCCCTTCCGGTTGGCCTCCAACGAGACGGTGCCGGTCACGGATGTTTCCAGGGTCAGGGTGTCCGAACTGGGCCGGATATACCGCAGCGGAAGCTTGAAATTGGCTATGCCAACGTGGAGAATCGGAACCCGGGCGCCGTAAATCTTGCGGGAATCCGCATTCTGCATGTCGGGCAAGGTCGCGCGATAGTCGTCGCTCAAAACAAACTCCGTGTCATACAATTTCGACGGCTTGTTTGCGACGGGGACCGGCACATCCTGCTGTGGACTGTTGATTTTCTCTTTCATCGTTGGTTACTGTTCGGTGATCGGGCTGGAACCTTACACGTCCTTTACAATGACAACACTGTTTATTGTGCGCAAGCCTCGACCGCATTTGTTCAAATAGGGCACACGGTATTTGCATTTGGCCTTGGGAGGCCGCATAAAACACATTTGAGATCGAAAATTTGAGATTCGGGATTCGGCATTGCCCGTCAACGCCAAACAACCCGTCCCCTTGTCATCGGGGAAAGAAAAAATCACCCCCGTTTTTAAAAAACCTTTGCCGGAGCCGGATAGATGGCTAAGGGTGGCGACATGTCCGCGTCGTTTAAAATTCTGGGTTCAAGCAGCAATGGCAATTGTGCGTTCTTATCCACCGGTAAAACGAAGGTTTTGGTGGACGCCGGTTTCTCTGCCCGGCGGATCGGGCAATTACTGGAAGCTGCCGGCGAGTCCATCGAGACGATAGATGCGGTTTTTTTGACGCATGAGCACAAGGATCACGTCCAAGGTATGCGGGGCCTCGCCCGCCGGAGCGATCTCCCGGTTTATGCGAACCGGGACACCGCCGATGCCGTGCAGTCAAAGATCAGCAAGCCATTGAACTGGAAAATCTTCGAAACCGGGACACGCTTCCGCTGCGGCGATCTTGAGGTATGCGCGTTCGCGCTTCCGCACGACGCTTATGATCCGGTTGGATTTACCTTTCACTGGGGGCTGAAGGATGACTTGATCGAGCCCCGCCGGGGCGTGGGCTGGGTGGTGGATCTGGGGCATGTGCCCGAGCATGTGCGCCGGCATCTCATGGGGGTCGACACCCTGGTGATCGAAGCGAACTATGACGCGGACATGCTCGAGCGCGACGAACGCCGGCCCTGGCCGACAAAACAGCGGATACGGGGGCGCCACGGGCACTTGTCAAATGATGCTGTTTTCGAGCTTCTGGATGGTCTGGACGGGAATCACATTTTGCGGCAGGTATACCTCGCCCATCTGAGCAAAGATTGCAATGCCGTGGATTTGGTGCGGGAAAAATTCGCGGCTATGAATGGAGCGAACGGTCGGTTCGCCGTTGAAGTCATCGACCCCGCGATGGGAGTTGTTGCCGCGGTCGCGCAGGCAGGAGTTTAAAAACAAAATGAAGCGAGAATACAAGAAGACTAAAATAGTTTTTACCGTGGGGCCCGCGACCGAGGAGGAAGCGATGCTCGAACAGATGATCCACGCGGGCGGGGATGTCTGCCGGATCAATATGGCACATGCCGACCATGAATGGACACGGAAAATTTTTCGGCGGGTACGGGCTGCGGGGGACAGCGTAGGGCGTCAAATTGCGGTAATGATGGACGTCAAGGGGCCGGAGATCAGGACGGGAGACGTTCCGGAAACCTTCGAACTGGTAAAAGGGGAGTTGTTTGATTTTACCTATGCCGAAGGAAGCGGTGATATCGGCGAGGACGGCATTCGGCGTGTCGATGTCAATTATCCCGGATTTGCGAATGATATCGTAGCCGGGGATACGGTGCTCGTCGACAGCGGGCTTATCCGGTTGAAGGTGCTGGAAATCCAGGGCCAGCGGGTGCGTACCGAGGTTCTCATTCCGGGGCCGTTGGGCAACCGCCGCCACATTAACCTGCCCGGGGTTCGGGTGAATTTGCCGCCGCTGACCAAAAAGGACCAGCTTGACGTGGATGTGGGGATTGAAGAAGGGGTGGATTTTTTCGCACTCTCCTTTGTTCGCGAGCCGGAGGACCTTGAAGTTTTTCGGAAGTATTTAAGTGAGCACGATTCGGCTGCAAAGATTATCGCGAAAATTGAGGACCAGCAGGCGATCTCCAATCTGGATGCGATTATTACCGCAAGCGACGGGCTCATGATCGCGCGGGGCGATTTGGGCATCGAATGTCCGTTCGAAGATTTGCCGATCATTCAGTCACGTGCGATCAACGCCTGCATCCAGTCGACCAAGCCGGTCATCGTAGCGACCCACATGTTGGAATCGATGATTGATTCCCCGCTTCCGACCCGGGCGGAGGTGACGGATGTTTCGAATGCGGTGCGTGAACAAGCGGATTGTGTCATGCTTTCCGGGGAAACCACGGTGGGCCGGTATCCCGTTGAATGCGTCGAAACCCTCAAGCGTATCATTAAACGCATCGAGGCGGAAGAAACACAGGTGCTTCGGCGCGACATTGTGCTTCGACTTCCGAAATCCAAGATGCTGCGTTCCGCGGCCTATCTTGCTTCAGAAGTGGAAGGGGCCGGCATGATTGTCTTTACCCGGCGGGGCCTGCTGGCACAAAAGCTTTCTTCCCTTCGAGCCGGGGTGCCGATTTACGGCTTTACCGATAGTCCCCGCATGTTCCGTCAGTTGCGCATCATGCGTGGCATTCAGCCGTTTTTGACGGATTTTTACGATGATACGCCCGAACAAACCATTTATAGCGCATTTCGCCTGCTGAAAGAGCAGGGCTGGGCAAATGCGGGCGATTCGATGGTTATTATCACAAATGTGCTTGAGAGAGATAAACTTATCGAAACCATACAGCTGCGGACCATAGAATGACGCTGTGCCCGGCGTTCGGCCGCGCTTACGGAGTCAGGGCGTCCCGCCCTGATGCGTTTGCTTGACGGGTAGCGCGTCCGCCG
>JBKGYB010000182.1:0-4215 GCA_046546295.1 Opitutales bacterium
GGCATCCGGTTCAGAATCAAGGGGTATGGAAAAGCGTAAATATAGTACGGTCCTTACCATAGCTGGAAGCGACAGCGGTGGCGGGGCCGGCATACAGGCGGATCTGAAAACGTTTTCGGCCTGCGGGTGTTATGGCATGTCGGTCATCACGGCCATTACGGCGCAAAACACAAAAAGGGTTTCGGATATTTGGCCGGCGCCGCTTTCTTCCATAGAAAAACAGCTGGAAGCCGTGTTGGAAGATATGGGAGCCGATGCTGTTAAGGTGGGAATGCTGCATTCATCGGAAATAATTAACCTGGTAGCCGGGAAAATTAAAAAATACAAGATTACCAACCTGGTGGTTGACCCCGTGATGGTGGCCGCATCGGGCGAGAAACTTCTGCGGGATGAAGCCAGTGATACTTTAAAGCGGGAATTGCTTCCTCTTGCCAGGGTAATAACCCCCAACCTGCCCGAAGCATCAATTCTTTCAGGGCGGGAAGTGGCATCCCAAAGTCAAATGCACGCCGCGGCACGGGAATTGTCTTGCAACCAGAGCGTTTCAGTGATGCTTAAATCCGGCCATCTTGGCAGCCCCTGTCCGGCGGATGTGTTTTACCATGCCGAAACGGATGAGATGCACGTTTTCGAGTCGCCGCATTTAAAAACAAATAATACACACGGCACAGGTTGTACATTAGCCTCGGCAATGGCCTCTTTTCTGGCAAAGGGATACGGGTTGTTGGATGCCGTCAGTATGGGGAAAGAGTATATTCATAATGCCATACTGCATGGAAGCAATTATCAAATAGGTCATGGCCACGGGCCCGTTCACCATTTTTTTAATTGGTGGGAATAATCATTGAATGAGCCGTCGTCAAAAAGACGCTTAAAAATTTTATTTCGACTTTTTACACGGCGGCGGTTCAGGATTTCCGAGTCCGTGTGTTTGAGCGATCTTATAAAAAGACTGGAAATGAAGGATATTTTATAGGATCCTTTATATCCCCAATGCCTCGTATTTATCTTTCCCCTCCTGAAATTTCTTCCGGCGACCGCGAGCAGGTCGACGCCGTTCTGGCTTCCAACTGGGTGGCGCCTGCGGGGCCGCACTTAGAGGCGTTTGAAAACGCTGTTGCCAAGCGGGTGGGTCGTGACCATGCGGTGGCTTTGACATCCGGTACCGCAGCCCTGCACCTGGCGCTGCAAATCGCTGGAGTTGGGCCGGGCGATCGGGTGCTGTGCCCGACGCTGACCTTCGCGGCAAGCGCGAACCCAATACTGTATTGCGGCGGAAAGCCGGTGTTCGTGGACTGTGAGCCGGACTCCTGGAATATGGATCCGGCCCTGCTTGAGCAGGCCCTGCAAGCCGGCGCAAGCAATGAGGCGGCTGCGGTGAAGGCGGTCATTGTCGTGCACCTGTATGGGCAGTGTGCGGATATGGATGCGATCGAACGCCTTTGCCGCGAATATGGAGCGCCTCTGATCGAAGATGCGGCGGAAGCATTGGGCGCCTCATATAAGGGGCGTCCGGCGGGTTCAATGGGAGACATGTCCTTCCTCTCGTTCAACGGGAACAAGATCATTACCACTTCCGGAGGCGGCATGCTTTTGGCCAACAACCGGGAATGGGTGGACCTTGCCCGGCACCTGGCGACGCAGGCGCGCGAACCGGCCCTGCACTACGAACACGAGCGGGTCGGGTACAATTACCGGATGAGCAACGTTTTGGCCGGACTCGGGCACAGTCAACTGCACGACCTGGACCGCCGCATAGCTGTCCGACGGGAACATTTCGAGGTTTACCGCGATGCATTGTCCGTTTTTCCCGGGGTGGATTTTCAACCCATCGCTTCATGGGGCGAGCCGAACCACTGGCTATCAACCTTGACGGTGGATCCGGATCGGGCCGGCATCTCCCGGGACAGCATCATTGAGACGCTTGCGGCCTCGGAGGTGGAAGCGCGTCCTTTGTGGAAGCCCCTGCATGCGCAGCCTGTCTTTCGGGAATATGAACGTGTCGGCGGCGCCTGTGCGGAGCGTCTTTTTGAACGCGGGCTTTGCCTGCCGAGCGGTTCGGGGCTCACGCCGGAAGAACGCGGAGAAGTGATCGCTATTGTCCGTTCCTGCCTTGAAACGGGCCAGGCGGTTGCCGGAAAGGAGCACGCGTAATGGGGGTTCAATTAATCGGGCGGTATTTGAATCTGCGGACGCTTGCACTGGCGCTCGTATATGCCGTGCTTTTGGTGTTGAGCTATTTCGTCGCCTACGAACTGCGCTTTGGTTTTCAGGTGCCGCCCGACTTTGCCATGGAGCGAGTGGATACGGTCTGGTGGGTGGTGCTGCTGAAGTTGATGTGGCTGGCGGCTTTTGGTCAGGTCGATTGTATTTCAGCGTATTTTCGTTTGCCGGATGCGTCGCGGCTGTTCTGGGGACTCTTTGTTTCGGGCCTGATACTTGCCGGGTTGTGGTATTTGTATGACGGGCGGAATGTGCCGCCCCGCTCCGTGATACTTGCGGATCTTCTGCTTGGTTTTTTTCTGCTGGCGGGTTTCCGGGTTTTATTGCGCATACAAGCCAGCCGCAGTTGGAAGGATTGGCTGCGCGGCGAGCGCGCGGAGAAGGTGTTGATCGTCGGAGCGGGCGAAGTGGGGGCGACCCTCTGTTCGGATTTGCTGCAAAAAACGCAATTGGCTATGCGGCCGGTGGCTTTTGTCGATGACGACACGCACAAGCTTGGCCGCTATGTGCATGGGATCCCTGTGGTGGATACGGTGGACGCCCTCGAAAAAGCGGCGCAACGCTATGCCGTCGACAAAATCGTGATTGCCTTTCCCTCCGCTCCGGTGAAACGGGTACGAAATGTTGCAGAGAGGGCGCGCGCGGCGGGTCTGGCAGTTGACATTGTGCCGGCTTTGACGGATCTGGTGAGCGGGCGGGCGCGAATGACTCAATTGCACCCGGTGCAGCTGGAGGATCTTCTGGGCCGGGAAGCGGTGGATCTGGATTCCGATGAGATTCAAGCCATGCTCGCGGGCAAGCGGGTACTCGTGACAGGCGCCGGCGGGAGCATCGGCATAGAGCTGGTGAAGCAAATCCGGGCATACGATCCGGCCCGCTTGCTTTGTGTCGACCAGGCGGAATATGCCATCTTTAAGCTTCAGCAGGAAGTTGGAACAGCCGGGGAAAACTTGGTGTTCCGGATTGCGGATATTTGTGACAGTGAAGTGATGGAACGATTATTCCGTGAGCATCGTCCGGAGGTGGTGTTTCACGCGGCCGCGCACAAACACGTCACTCTGATGGAGACACAGCCTGAGGAAGCCTTGCGCAATAATTTTTTCGCGACGCGGGATCTTGTCGGGCAGGCGGACGCCTTTGGCGTGGAGCGTTTTATTCTCGTATCAACCGACAAGGCGATCAATCCGACCAGTGTGATGGGCGCCTCGAAACGCCTGGCGGAGCTGGCGTTGATCAAGCGGCAGGCGGAAGGGGCTGCGACAAAATTTATGGCTGTCCGCTTCGGAAATGTGCTGGGCTCATCCGGAAGCGTGGTGCCGATCTTTCAGCGCCAGATCGAAGCCGGCGGGCCCCTGACCGTGACGCACCCGGATGTGACGCGGTTCTTTATGACGGTGCGTGAAGCGGGCGGTCTTGTTTTGCAAAGCGCTTCGCAGGGCGAGGGCGGTGAAATCTTTGTCCTCGATATGGGGCGCTCCATTAAAATCGTGGAGCTTGCGCGCCAGTTGATCGCATTGAGCGGTTTCCGGGAAGAAGATATTGATATCGAGTATATTGGCCTGCGCCCGGGCGAGAAACTCTACGAAGAGGTGCGGCACTTGAGCGAGGAACTGCGTGCGACGCGCCATCCGAAGGTCCTCCGGTTTGTCGGAGCCAATGGCGGGCAGGCCGATGTGGAGGCCCTGGAAGCGGAATTGAAACGTGTTATAAACGAAGAGGATGCCGACGGCATAAAAACCTGCATGCAGCGCTTTGTCCCGGAATATACGCCGTCACCCGAACGCCCGCCGGAGCATGATGGATGATATCCTTTGCATAAACCCACATTCCGCAGTTGAACCACTTAAAGTAGCGTGCAGCTTCAGCAAACGTCCGCACCGGCGCCGGGTGACACCCGACGCTCGCAGAAGCGTCGCGCTACCAATGCTGCCAATGCGATTACTGTTTGTCGCATAATTGTTTTGACACGGTGAAGGTGGAAGCGGCTTCCAG
>JBKGYB010000183.1:0-4212 GCA_046546295.1 Opitutales bacterium
CCGGAAAGCCGTGAAGCTTCTGTGCCGGAGAAAACCACTCCCTTGGGGGCTAGATCCTTCATCCTAACAGGAGGTGAACGATGGGTGGAAATACTTCGGCCGTTTCCGGCGGGAACTCGCGGATCCGCCCGTATCCGCCCACAAAGCGCCAAGCACGGGCAAAACATTCATCCTTCTTTCAATTATTTCTAATACTCAAATACCATGAACACAATCAATACCCCCACACGCATTGCCCTGGCGCTCGCCGCCACCGTTGCATCGCTTCAAGGCAGCCCGAAAAGCGGCGCAACACAGGAGCATCAGGATTCCCCGGAGCTCAGCGAATCTTCACCCCTGTTTCAGCTTGAGCCCGTGCAGGTGGTGGCCGCCGACTACCGGAATCCCAACCAACTGGAGCTTGATCCCAAAAATCCGGCCCAACCGATTCCAGCCCAGGACGGCGCGGAAATATTACGCACCGCCCCGGGATTCAACGTTATCCGCAAAGGCGGCACTGACGGCGATCCGGTCTTTCGCGGCATGGCGGGCTCCCGCCTCGGCATCTTACTTGACGGGGAAAACATACTTGGCGGTTGCGGCAACCGCATGGACCCGCCCACTGCCTATGTTTTCCCCGGGGCTTATGACCGGATCGTCATCGTGCGGGGTCCGCAAAGCGTGCGCTACGGGGCGGGGCACTCCGCCGGCACGGTGCGCTTCGAACGCGAGCCCACCCGCTTCGATGCGCCGGGCGTCGAGGGCATCACGCAGCTGACTGCGGGCGCCTTCGGTCGCAATGACCAGCTCCTTGATGTGGAGGCAGGCAACCCGCAGTGGGACGCCCGTCTCAGCCTGACCCGCACCGAGGCCGACGACTATGAGGACGGCGACGGCCGTGAGACGCCCTCGGCCTACGAGCGCTGGAGCGCGCATGCCGGCATCGGATGGAATCCGGCCCCGGCCCACCGGCTGGAGCTTAGCGGCATCGTTAGCGACGGCGAGGCGGCCTATGCCGACCGCGCCATGGATGGGGTGGCCTTTGACCGGGAAAACATCGGTCTGAAATGGATACATACAGCGGCATCAGCGCGGAATTATGCCGGACTGGAAGCGCACGTTTATTACAACTATGTGGATCATGTCATGGACAACTTCAGTTTGCGCCCCTTCCAGCCCAGCGGGATGATGCCCAACCCGACTGCCTCGAATCCGGACCGCAAGACCATTGGCGCCCGCCTGGGAACCGACTGGTACTTTGACGAGGACCTCCAGCTGCACTTCGGGCTGGATTTCCAGCACAACGAGCACCGCATCCGCAAGACAATGAATGCCAACGCGCAGCCTTTGAGCGGTCAGTCCCGCCGGAAGGATGCCGAGTTCAAACAATACGGTGTCTTTGCCGAGCTTGAGCGCCCGGTCGGCGCGGATGGGCGCTGGTTTGCCGGAGGACGCCTCGATCAACACCGGGTCGAGGACCTGCGCGCAACGATCCGGGCAGGAATGGCTCCACAGCCCAATCCGACCGCCGACGATAGCCGCCACGATACCCTACCCTCCGGCTTCGTCCGTTATGAGCACCGGCTCAGCGACAGCCTCCTCTTCTCCGCCGGGCTTGGGCACGCTGCCCGCATCCCCGATTACTGGGAGCTCTTCAATAAAGAAAGCGCCAATTCACTCAGCGCCTTCGACCTGGAGCCGGAAAAAACCACGCAACTCGATCTGGGACTCAGCCGGGACGAGGGATCCTTCAACTACACTCTGTCCGTTTTTGCCAACCGGGTGGACGACTATATTCTGATCGAATCCCAG
The DNA here is from genome assembly GCA_046546295.1 of Opitutales bacterium. Lineage (GTDB taxonomy): Bacteria > Verrucomicrobiota > Verrucomicrobiia > Opitutales > Coraliomargaritaceae > JBKGYB01. Next base: position 1,792 of record JBKGYB010000183.1, read on the forward strand.
GTCCCCAAAGGCATGCGGACGGCGACCATCTCGCGTAATATAGAGACCTCCAGCTACGGGGGTGAATTCGCACTCGGCTACGAGCTCAGCAAGGAGTGGCATTTCGACGCCTCGGTGGCTTACGTGCGAGCGCGCAATCGCACCGACGGTCGCCCACTGGCGCAGCAACCACCGCTCGAAGGCCGCCTTGCGCTCACTTACGCCCGGGCCGACTGGTCGGTTGGAGGTCTGCTGCGACTGGTCGACGAGCAACATCGCGTGGCAGTGAATCAGGGCAACCTCGTCGGCCAGGATATCGGCCCGAGTTCGGGCTTCGCGGTGCTTTCGATAAACGCCGCCTGGCAAGTCAGCGAGAGACATCGCCTGACCGCCGGCATCGACAATCTGCTCGATAAAACCTACGCCGAACACCTCAGTCGCGCGGGTGCGCTCGTGGCCGGGTTCCCGCCTCCGGATACCCGCGTGAACGAGCCCGGCCGCAACGCATGGGTGCAGTGGCAGTTTGATTTTTGAGGCTCTCCATTTCCGAGCTCATGATGGTAAGGACGGCTGCCCTCAGTCATCCGCGAAAACCTTTCCCTGGTTCCGTGAAAGACGCGTAGCGTATCCGGCAAGGGAAATCCTTGCCGGATACCTCAAAAAAAAACTCGGCACTGATGCTTTTCATCGTTTTAGAAGTTCGGTAAAAGTCTCGGGCGCGATCAAATCCACTTCGTGATTTCTCTCAAGAAACGGAGCCACATCGGCTTGGGCCTGCTTCCAATTCACGGATTTGAGACGCTCCATCACCTCCGCCCGCCAAGTCTGTTCCGACAAAGGGCCGCGCCCCCATCCGGTCTGGCCGAGTGCGTTGTTCAATAAGATCAGATTCGGCCCGGGCCAGTCCGCAGCGGAGAGATACCAGGCCAGATCGTAGAGGTCCCGCCCCTTGGTGTATTTGCGTACCAGAATGGCATGTAATTTTCCCGCCAGCAACGAAGCAGGATCATACTGTAAAAGATTCAACAGGTAATGCTTCCGAACCAATCGGGTCGTAAAGCCCGCTCCTTCCGGCGGGTTGGTATTCAATTCGATTTTCACGACAAAGGTCTCATCACGATGCGGTGAAAGCCCTAGTTCGTGGAGCAGTCCGGAAAACTTAATCATGGCCGAGGCCACCGCGCCCCGCTCCTTGACCCGTATCTCCACACAATACACCTCTGCCTCCAAGTCCCCCCGCACCGCTTTCAGCCGCTCGGCAAGTCGGGCCGGACGTTTCGAATCGCGCAAGGAAAAATCCAAATCCTCCGAATAGCGGGGCAGTTCATAAAGAAAGCGTAGCGCGGTGCCTCCGACGAAGGCCCAATCGACAAAGGCGCCGTGATCTTGCAGCGCCAGCAGGATCCGCGCTTGCAAAAACTCGCGGGCGCGGTTGCGCTTGCGCAACGCGTCGGTCTCGTCCCGCAAAATGCTCAAAAGTAATTCCTTCATAACGGCTCCCCCCACTCCTCTTGAAATAAACGCTCCAAGCGCCCGACCGCCCGAATGACCTTTCCCGATTCTGTGGCTTCCGCCGTTTTCAATAATCTGTCTTTCTTCAAAATTCCCCGGGACTCCAAACGCAATTCATCGAGGTAGCCCTCTTCGTCACTGTGCGGGGTCAGATAGAGCAAATCAACCAAAGCCTTCTCGGGAGTGGCGACCAGAGCATACTGCCCTGCGGAGACCTCCACCCGGCGCATCTCACGGAACAAGTCCTGCCGAAGGTGGCGGAAAAGAAAGCGACCCATTGGAGTCTGTAGCCGCTCCGGCCGCTCCGTCGTCACACTGGTTGTAGTCGGGCTGAATTCTGGAATGCACCCATACCAAGCCAAAGCCGATTGCAAGCTGACATAAGAAGCCCGGCGCAACGCATTGGCCAGAACGAAGGGATGTGGATGCGATTTGGCATATGGCGAAGCCAGGACATAGACCCCCCGGCGCAAGCTCAATACCTTGCCAGCTTTGACCCAGCGCGTTAACTGTCGCCGAAGATGATCGGGCGAAGACTGTCCAGCCATCAGCGTCCCCGTCCGAAAAACCACTTGATCGCCCAGCAGTTGTTGCAACTCCTCGAATTTCATTCTAATAAAACGACGGATTTGTCGTTTAATTGCAACATAAATCAGAACTTTGTAAAAGCGCCCTCAAGATGCTCAGGGTGAGATAAACGGATCGTCGTTCAGCGGGTCCGTGCAATTCTTGCAGGCTACTGCCGCTTGATGAACAGCGGCACGTCGTCGCGCCCTCCGGTTATCGCCGCCCAAAAACAATTCCGCATCCCGGTTTGCTTCGAGTGCCGCCAAAACGAATACGACAGGTAAAAGTCAAAGATATAAACGAGGCATGACAAAACCGCCCGGTTTTCCCTTTAAATGTCTTGACGCAACACTGGTTCTAAAA
>JBKGYB010000184.1:0-4198 GCA_046546295.1 Opitutales bacterium
ATCAGTGTGCATCAGTGGTTGTACTAATCTTTTTAGGCTTATGTGCGCTAAGGGACGCTTATGCGTTTTTGGTTTACCCTGCGCCATGTTCGCAGTCCTCTGCCCGACGGAACGCCAGGGCGGCTTCCACGGCCGCTACGTGGGCTCGGACGCGGTCTTCCAGCCGCGCTGTCGACGGGGTTTCAAACGTGTGGTTGAGTCCGCCGAATGTCCGTTGTACATAAAGCGCTTCAGGCAGGCCTTCTTCTATTTTCCGGGTCGGACGGGGCGCGATGACGCCGTCTTTTGCCGGATGTCCGTCAATTCGATTGGCTGCCTCTATTGTCATGTGGCGCCGGACCGCGGCAAGGATCCCGGCGGAACCTCCCTGGCCGCTGGTTCCTTTTAGCTCGTAGAGGTAGAAACCCGCCGATTCCCAGTCCTCATGAAGTTGGAGGGCATGGTCGAGCCCCTGCAAGCGCGCGGTCATCCAGTCGCGGTGTCGGCGCGTCTCTTCCGCATGAAAACGGGTGTAGTCCCGGTTCAAGTCGAGTCCGTCCGCATTATGCCGTGTGCCGGCTTCGAGGCCCGAAGGATTCAGCGCGGGGCAAATAAAAAAATCGTGCTGTTCGGGAAAGGCGCGCCGGCTGAGCAAATGTAGCAGGGCATAGGAGCCCGCGGGCTCGTCGCCGTGTATGCCGGCGGACAGGTAGAAGCGCTTGCCCGTGCCGGGACCGGACTTGTCGCCGGGGCGCGCCCGACGGATCAGGCCAAGCAGGGGGCGTCCGCCGATCTCCCCGTAGGGCTCCGCCGTAAATCCCGCCTGGCTTGCATGTTTTTTCAGATCATGCAGCAGTTGATCAACGTTGACTCGTTTGCACATGCTTGTTGATTGCAGTTTTTTTCTATAGTGGTACACATGCGTACTGTAACATTAAAGTTTTCTGAAATTTAAGTAGCGTGCAGCTTCAGCAAACGGATCACCGCTTAGCGGGACAGGCCGTTTGCTGAAGACAGGCACGCTACGAAAGAAAACTTGTTACAGCCTACTAGGGACAGACAAAGTTGCCGTCGTAATCATTCTTACAACACAAATTCACATGACACAAGTTCGCGTTCGTTTTGCTCCGAGTCCGACGGGGTTCTTTCATATCGGGAGCGCCCGCACCGCTCTCTTTAACTGGCTCTATGCGCGCCATGCCGGGGGCGCCTTTGTGCTGCGGGTGGAGGACACGGACCGCGAGCGCAATACCGATGAAGCGCTTGCGGTGATTCTTGACGGGATGCGCTGGCTGGGGCTCGACTGGGACGAAGGCCCGGATATCGGCGGCCCGTACGGCCCGTATTTCCAGAGCGAGCGGCGTGCTGTCTACGACGGTTATCTGGAGCAACTCAAGCAAGCGGGACGGACCTATGAAAAGGACGGCGCGATTTGGTTCAAGTTGGAGGGCGAGCGGTACACCGAATACGACGCTTTTCACAAGAGGGAGGTGGAAAAAGCAAAGACCGCGCCGGTGGTGATCGACGACGCCGTTCGCGGGCGGGTCGAACGAAAGGAGGAAATGGATTTTGTACTGGTCCGTAAAGACGGCCACCCGGTCTTCCACCTCGTCAATGTGGTCGACGACATTGCGATGAAAATCACGCATGTGATTCGCGGGGAGGACCATCTGTCGAACACCAGCAAACATGTGGAACTTTTCAAGGCCCTGGGCGTCACGCCGCCGACCTTTGCGCATATTCCTCTTATTTTGAAAGAGACCGGGCAGGGCAAGATGAGCAAGCGGGACCGGGGCGCGCTGATCGAAGAGTACAGAGAGCGCGGCTTCCTGCCATCCGCCGTTCGCAATTACATCTGCCTGCTCGGCTGGAGCCCGAAGGACGACCGGGAAAAGATGTCGCTCGATGAAATTATCGAACGCTTTGATTTTTCGGGGATCAACCAGGGGAACGCCCGGTTCGATGAACGGAAGCTGATCGCGCTGAATACCGAATACCTCCGGGAGCTGCCCGTGGAAAGCTTTGCCTGGCTCGCCCGGCCCGTCCTGGCCCAGGCGGATGTGGTTTCGGAAGACGAGGACGAGGACTACCTCCAGAGCGTGCTCGGACTCTGTCAGGAGAAGGCGCGTTCGCTTGAGGAGTTGCCTGCGTTCTGCAAGTATTTTTTCCGTGACGACTTTGAGTTCGATCCAAAAACGGAAAAGAAAATCGCCAAAAAATCCGATCCTAAGGCGCTCGTTCAAGAGTTATTGCCGGTGCTTGAAAATGTGGAAAGTTTCGATGCGGATAGCTTGAAAGCCGCGCTGGAAGCACATGCGGAAGCACAGGATCAAAAGGTCTTCGCTTATTTCCCGGCCCTTCGTTTCGCCGTGAGCGGTCAGGGGGGCGGCCCCGACCTGCTTCCAATGCTCGAAACGCTGGGTCGCGAACGGGTGCTCAAACGTATGCGACGGTATTGTGATTCTGCGCAAGACGCAAAATAGGCATTTCTCTTTTCGTTTAAACTGGCGGAATCCCGGGGAATTCTTTTTGCTTCGCAGTTCTATGTCAGAAGATAAGGATACACCAACCGATTTTGTCCGTCAGATTGTGGCGGCCGACGTGGCAGCCGGGAAACATGGCGGCCGTGTGCAAACACGCTTTCCTCCGGAACCGAACGGTTATCTGCAAATCGGGCACGCCAAAGCGATATCCTTGAATTTCGATATTGCCGACGAGTTTGGCGGCAAGTGCAACCTTCGCTTCGACGATACCAATCCGGAGCTGGAGAGCGAGGAATTTGTGGATGCCATAAAGGAGGATGTCGCCTGGCTCGGCTACAAGTGGGATAAGGTTTGCTTTGCGAGCGATTATTTCGAGCAGTTGTACGAATGGGCGCGGCAATTGATCCGGGACGGTCTGGCTTATGTCGACGAGTTGTCGATGGAGGAAATTCGCGAGTATCGCGGAACGCTTACAAGTCCTGGAAAGGCGAGTCCTTGCCGCGACCGGCCGGTGGACGAAAGCATGGATCTTTTTGAAAGAATGCGGGCGGGTGAGTTTGAGGACGGGGCCAAGGTGCTTCGCGCGAAGATCGATATGGCCCACCCGAACATGAACATGCGGGACCCCGTGCTCTACCGGATCAAGCGCGCCCGCCACCACCGCGTGGGCGACAAGTGGTGCATCTACCCGAGCTACGACTTCACGCACGGGCAAAGCGATGCCATCGAGCAGGTCACGCACTCGCTGTGTTCGCTCGAATTCGAGGACCATCGTCCGCTCTATGATTGGTTTATCGAAAAGCTCGGCGTTTTTCCTTCCAGGCAAATCGAGTTCGCCCGGTTGAACCTGACCTATACCGTGGTGAGCAAACGAAAGTTGCGCACGCTTGTGACCGGGGGCTATGTCGAGGGCTGGGACGACCCGCGCATGCCCACGTTGTGCGGCATGCGCCGCCGCGGGTTCCCGCCCGCCGCGCTCCGGACCTTTTGCCGGAAGGCGGGTGTCACAAAATACAACGCAACCAGCGATGTGGCCTTGCTGGAACACTCCGTACGGGACGAGTTGAACCGCACGGCGGTCCGGCGCATGGCGGTGCTCGATCCGCTCGAAGTGGTCCTGACCAACTGGCCGGAAGGGGAGGTTATTGAAGTTGACGGCTTGAACAATCCCGAGGATCCCGAAGCCGGGACCCGGAAGATCCCGTTCAGCGGACGTCTCTTCATCGAAAAGGAGGACTTCCGCGAGGAAGCGGGACGCAAGTTCTTCCGTCTTAAGCCGGGCGGCGAAGTGCGCCTTCGTTTCGCCTATATTGTATACTGCGAGGATGTGGTGAAGAACGATGCGGGTGAAGTCGTCCAATTGCGCTGCCGTATTGATCCGGACACCTTGAACAGTCAGCCGGAAGACCGGAAGGTCAAAGGGGTGATTCACTGGGTTAGCGCGCAACAGGCGCGCACGGCCCGAGTGCGCGTTTTCGACCGCCTGTTTACCGTGGAGCGCCCGGACGCCGACAAAGAGCGCCCCTTTACGGAATTTGTCAATCCCGACTCACTGCGCGAAGTGCAGGGTTTGTGCGAGCCCGCGTTGATGGACATGATGCCGGGTGAAAATTGCCAGTTTGAGCGTATTGGTTATTTCCGGGCGGACGACAAACTTTCCCGTCCGGGCGAGCCGGTTTTTAACCGCGCCGTCGCGCTGCGTGATTCGTGGGCGAAGTCGCATAAAAAATAAAACA
>JBKGYB010000185.1:0-4156 GCA_046546295.1 Opitutales bacterium
TACGGGGACGTTTGCTGAAGCCGCACGCTACGTAAGAAAACCTGCTACAGCCGACCAGGCGGGACTGTGGGTCCGTTTAAAAAAAGCTATTGTCCTATCAGTCCCGTTCAGCGGGATCAGTGGTGGTACTAATCTTTTTAGGTACATCGCTCTGCTCGCCCGCTCTCGCGCTCCGAAGCATCATCCGCCCCCAGGGACCCGAGATGCAGGAGCAAGCGGCGATCAGTCCGTGCGGCGAAGTCCGGATTGTGGGTCACAAGAATCAGGCTTTTTTCGGTCTCGCCGGTCAGCTCGAGGAGCAACTCCATCACCGTCCTGCCCGTAGCCTCGTCCAGATTACCCGTTGGCTCGTCCGCCAGCACCAGCGGCGGGTCGTTGATCAGCGCGCGGGCAACCGCCACACGCTGACGTTCGCCACCGGAGAGCTTGGTTGATGCATGCTTCAAACGATGCCCCATCCCCACCCGTGTCAAAAGCGCGGCCGCCCGGTCTTTTACCGCTCCATCAACCCGCCCGGCGATACGGGCGCCCAATAGAACGTTTTCCATGGCATTCAGTTCCGGCGCCAGATAGTACGCCTGGAAAACAAAGCCGATAAACCCGCAACGCCGCACGGCGAGGCCTGAAAGGGAGCGCTTGGCCACCGCTTCCCCCCGCCAGAACAATTCGCCCGAGTCGGCTTTCTCCAAGCCGGAAAGAACATGCAGCAAGGTCGACTTGCCGCTTCCGGATTCCCCGCGGATGCTTATGCTCTCACCGCTCCGGAGAGTCACATCAACACCGTCCAGAACGGAAATGGAGTCCTCGGCCCCGGGAAAGCTTTTTCCCACGCCGCGCGCTTCCAATAGAATTTCGTTTGAATTATTCACTGCGCAATGCATCCGCTGGTTTCAGGCGGGCGGCCCGGATGGCCGGCAACAGCCCCGCCAGTGTTGAGATCAATATTGCAAAAGCGGAAACCATAATAAAGTCCGACATCAAATAATGCACCGGCAACTCATACACGTCGTAAACACCCAGAAAATTGACTGTGGTCCCGGTCAGCGTTGTATATGCGGCAAGAATCGGCTGACGGTAGCGCAGGCACAGGAGGGCGAGGCCGATGCCGGTCAAGGCGCCGACCACCCCGATAACGAAGCCCTGGCAACAAAAGCCGTAGGCCACCTGACGGGGGCGCGCGCCCATCGCGACCAGCAGGCCGATTTCCCGGGTCTTCCGGATCACCGCCATCATCAGCGCGATCGCAATCGAAAACGATGCCACAAGAATAATGAAAATAATGATGAATGAGATCACGCGTTTTTCCATCTCCACGACGAAAAGGAAGTCCTGGTGCGCCTCCCGCCAACTGACTGGATTGAGGCTCGGGTCGAGCCAACCCTCATCCAGCCCACGGGCATAGGCTTCCGCATCGATCTCCGGTTGTAGCTTCAAAGCTATGCCGTGCACCCCGTCCCCAAGGCCGTAGGTTTCCTGCATCGCCCGCAGCGTCATGATCATCGTGTTTCCGTCCACATCCGGCGAGCCGGTCCGGAACAGACCGGCGACCTCGAATTCCTTCGGCAGTAGAACCTCGTCTTTCTCCAAGCGCTCCAGCATCAACGGCGAGAAGACCTCCACGCTCGCCCCCGGCCCCGCCTTCAGGGAGCGGGCCAAACCTTCACCCAGAAAAACACTTTTGTCATGCAGGTCGTCCGTTGTGCCCACCGTCAGAAAATCCTCCAAGGAGACCACATCCTCCTCCGCGCCGGGGTCGATGCCCCGGACCATGGGAAACTGTGGCCGCCTTTCGTGCTCAAGCATCACCACGCCCTCCGCGAAAGGCGCCGCCGCCCGGACTTCCGGTTCCGAGCGGAGCCGTTCGATGACTTCTTTCCAGTCCTCAAGCACTTCATTTGACCGAATCCGAATGTCCCCGTGCGTGGACACCAGACGCGAGCGGATGCCCTCGCCGAATCCATTCATCACGCTTTGAACAATGATCAGAACACAAACGCCCAGCATCACGCCGACAATCGACATGAAGGAAAAAAACGAGAAGAAGCGCCCCGTGGGAAAGAGCTGCTTCATTGCGTGATAGACGTACCAAGGCACGCCTCATTCATCACCCATCACCGCCATGAGGAAAAGATAAAAAACCCGCGCCTTTGCAATTTTTCCGCATTTAACACCTTCTTAGGGGTTCAATGTCAGCAAGGCGGGTAACATAGCCCCGCATTCGCGCGGGCCTCCGGTGATACAAGGGCGGGACGCCCTTGCTCCGATTCGGTGACGCAGTGCGGGCGCCCTGCACAGTGTTCGGCCCTCCGGCGGCAAATCGCTTGTCAGCAGCCCGTCGGACTTGAGTTTTTTGCCGCTTCGGTTAAGCTGTAACCTTACAAGGACCTGGTCGCGCCTCCTATGCCACCATCAGCCCCAACACCCGAAAATTTCCCGCCTGAGCTGGCGTTAAGCCGCTTGCCCGGTTCCCAGTGGCAAGAGGCAAACGCGGCGCACCTCTTCCGGCGCATGGGGTTTTCAGCCGACAAGAGCGCCGTCCAATCCGCCCTGCGCAAGCCTCTGCGCCAAGTCGTATTGGACGCCTTCATGCCGGGCGAAGAACTTCCGGAATCCGATAAACTTCGTGCCTACAAAGACAGTCTCCCCAAGCGCCGGGCAAAGATCCGCGCAACTTCCGACCGTGAAGAGGTGCGCAAACTACGCCGCGAACTCAGACAGGAGGAAAACGAGTGCTTCCGGGAATTCGCCATTCAATGGTTCCGCCATGCACGCGATCCGGAAAACAGCGCACGGGAAAAGTTCGTCCTCTTCCTGCAGAATATTTTTGTCGTCGAACGCGACAAAATAAAACAGGCGCACTGGCTTCACAGCCTTCAAAGCACGCTGCGCAGAGGAATTCAGGGCGACTACCGGGAGCTTTGCAAAAAGATCAGCCGTGAGCCGGCCATGATCCGTTACCTCGACCTTCAGCAGAGTACAATGTTGGAACCGAATGAAAATTTCGCCCGCGAACTCTTCGAGCTCTTTATTTTGGGCGAAGGCAATTATACGGAAAAAGACGTCAAAGAGGCCGCCCGGGCGTTTACCGGATACCGCATCCGTAACGGAACCGATTTTCATTTTAACAAGTACAAACACGACGACCGTGAAAAAACAATATTCGGTGAAACCGGCAAATGGACCGGCGACGAAGTGATCGACCTCGCATTTGAGCAGCCTGCTGCCCGGACCTATTTCATCCGTGAACTTTTCAAATACTACCTCGCGGAAGAAACGCCCCACGAAGCCTATGTCGAAGCGTTCGGCGAGCAATGGGCAAATTATGGCTTCAAACTCCGCAATTTGCTTGAGATTTTCTTCCAGAGCCGCCTGTTCTTCCACCCGACCTACCGGGGCAACCTGATCAAAAGCCCCGTCCAGTTCTACCTCGGGCTCTGTCAGGACCTGAAAATCGACGTTCTCCCCTTTCAAACAAATCTGCTCCGCTCAATGGCGTCCATGGGGCAGTCTTTTTACAATCCGCCCAATGTGCGGGGCTGGCTCTACGGGCGAAATTGGATCAACGCCACCACGGTCAGCGCACGCCGCCAGCTCGTGGAGCAACTCTTCTCCCCTCTGAACGACGACAAACTTAACGGTGAAGAAAAAGAACAACTCGAACAGGCCGAGGAGCTGGGCCAGGGCAATTTTCTGGTGACGCGTGAACGCTTGCGCGAGCTGCCCGATCTTGAACCGGAGGCGCTGGCCGAGCACTTTGTCACCTTCTTCATCACCCAACACTCGAGCGAGCAATACAAGCAGGTATTGGAGGAACTGCTGGCCGACAAAGAATCGGACGACTCGCTCGATCAACTCCGCTATGCTTTGATTGCCCTGCTCCAATCGCCCGCATATAATTTATCCTGATCTTCCCGGCCCTCCTCTTTCAATCGCTGCCATGAACACCTTGCCCCTGACACGACGCGAATTCCTCAGGCGATCTGGCAGCATCGGCCTGCTCGCCTTCAACAGCGCCGTGCCCGCATTTCTCACCCAGAGCGCATACGCAGGGGCGCCGCCACCTGATCGCGACCGGACCATACTTGTTTTGATCCAATTGGCCGGCGGCAACGACGGGCTCAACACCGTCATCCCCTACGGCATGCCCGTCTATCAC
>JBKGYB010000186.1:0-4140 GCA_046546295.1 Opitutales bacterium
GCCGCTGAAAATGATGGCGTGAACGGGATACAGCGCATACCAGTACAACCAGCCAAACAAGCCCCGGGAGGCAAAATAAGCCGTCTGGCTGAGGAGGGTCCCACCTTCTTCCCGGGGAAGTGTCTTGAATTGCAACCACGCATTGCCCGGCACTTTCATCTCAGCGCGCAGCCGCAGCATTCTGTCGGGCTCGGCAGCTTCGACTCTCCAGAAATCAAGCGCGTCGCCCACCCGAAGCTCATGCGGATCCCGCCGTCCCCGTCTCAAGCCAGCGCCGCCCAACATTCGGTCCAGCCCACCCCGTATGCGCCAGGCCCAATTCATATACAGCCAGCCCCGTTGTCCGCCGAGCCCCGAAATCACCCGATAAACTTCCTCGGGCGACGCTGCAACCACGCGCTGCCGCTGCTCGATATTCATTCCTTCCCGCGTGGTTAAAATCACCGGCGAAGCGTCGCTTGAACAAGCGCTCAAGGCGTCGCTCCATGTCGACTCCAGGCTGCTCGCCTGCAAGCGCTCCAGCGCACGTTCGACGGAAGTCCGGTAATCCACAGGCTTAATATGCGGAAAGAGTTCACGCGCCCGCGGATCATGAACCGTATTCTCATTGCGCAGTCCCTCAACCAAAGGACGCGCAATGGAGGCGGGGATCGGCGTCACTATGTTCACCCAATACGACGACAAGCGCGGCGTCAGAAGCGGGACCGGCAACATCCATCTTTTCAGCCCGCGCACCTTGGCGTAGATTTTCATCATATCCCCATACGTAACGACTTCCGAGCCCCCGATTTCAATGATCAGCCCGTCACTTTCCGGTGTTTCGATCGCCGCCGTCAAATAGTCAAGCACTTCCCGTATGCCGATGGGTTGCGTCTTTGTATACACCCAGCGCGGACAAATCATCACAGGCACACGCTCCGTAAGGTAGCGAATCATCTCGAATGAAACACTGCCCGAACCCACTATCACGCCCGCGCGAAACTCCGTGACAGAGACCCCGCTATTCCGTAGGGCATCTCCGGTCTGCTGCCGCGAGCGCAGGTGTTCCGACAGCTCGGGCGAACGGGTCGCCAACCCGCCGAGGTATACAACACGCTTCACGCCTGCGGAACGCGCGGCTTCCCCGAAATTGGAAGCCGCTGCGAGATCCTGGTTATGAAATGCCGCTCCGCCCCCCAGGCTGTGCACGAGGTAATAGGCCATTGAAACACCTTCCATAGCCTGCCCGAGTGTTCCGACCTGAAGCACATCACCCTTTACCACCTCAACTGCGTCGACCCAGGGACGCCCCTGCAAACGATCGGGATCGCGCACGAGGCATCGAACGCGATAGCCCAGGTCGAGAAGGCGTTGCACCAGGCGGCCCCCGATATATCCGGTTGCCCCGGTTACCAGCAGCTTGTCGGACTTAGCTCCACCGTGTAAGCCCGACAGATCGCCAATGGATTTTTTTCCGGGATTGGATCCTGCGTCTTCAGTCATTTGGCGCCTTTTGCTGTTAAATCCTCTTTCACCTGCGCAAGCTTAGCAGCCAGCCGCAAAAAAGCAAACAATCCAAGCCGCGGTTAAAGCGAAGTTTTTCTTTCGTCTTGCGATTTTCCGAAAAATCAGGATATTTGAACACGTCGGGCAAACGTAATACGGCCATTATCAGCACCAACTTTCAGATCTGAACATGGACAGCGCCATCATTGAAAGACTTCTCACCGATGTAAAAGACCCGGAGGTGCGTGCAGCCTTCCGCCGGGTCGACCGGAGTCGGTTTGTTCCCTCCAAACTCAAAGCGAGCGCATGGGAGGACCATCCGCTCCCGATTGAAGAAGACGCGACCATATCCCAACCATCCCTGGTCGCGAAAATGACGGAAGCGCTGGAGCCCGCCCCCTCACACAAAGTGCTTGAAATAGGCACCGGTTCGGGCTACCAGGCCGCTCTGCTGGCGGAGCTGGTTGCCAGCGTCCACACGATCGAAAACAACCCCCGTCTCTCCGAACGAGCCGCGGAACGCCTGGAACAGCTCGGTTACAAAAACATTGAGTTCCGGGTGGGAGACGGAGCGGAGGGCTGGCCGGAAGCGGCCCCCTTCGACCGTATCATCGGAACGGCAGCCTTTCCCGCCCGCCCCGAAAAATTATTGGAACAACTCGCGGATGACGGCATTTGTCTGGTTCCCGTGGGTCCGCCGGAAGCGGCCCAATATTTGACAAAATACCGGAAGGGTCCGTCCGGCATTGAAAGCCATCGGCTCACCCCGGTCCGCTTTCTGCCGATGCAATAAAATCGCCCGCCACTGTCTTTTCTTGAAATCGCGGACCCACCGGCTTTTTGTCCGTCGGGCTGACGAGGAACTTGCCTTTCATCCGTCCTCTCTTTTAATGCCGCCATGCACGCAAGCCTTCTTATACTCGCAGCAGGCATGGGCAGCCGGTATGGCGGCCTAAAACAACTCGACCCGATGGGGCCGAACGGGGAGACCATCCTCGATTATACCGTGGATGATGCGATTCGTTCGGGTTTCAGTAAAATTGTCTTTGTCATACGGCAGGATTTCGCGGAAGCCTTCCAATCCAGAATAATCGACAAATTTGCCGGTCGGGCGGAATTGGGCTGTGTGTACCAAAAGCTTTCCGACCTGCCGGAAGGTTGCGCCGTCCCGGAAAACAGGGAAAAACCATGGGGCACGGCACACGCCCTGTGGGCCGCGCGCGAGGCAATGGACACGCCATTCGGCGTTGTCAACGCCGACGACTTTTATGGCGCAGGCGCATATGACGCTCTTTTCAGGCATCTCACGGACCGTGACGCGATGGAGCGATACCCCAGTTGCACTGTCGGGTATTTCCTGGAAAACACGCTCTCCGAGCATGGCCCGGTCAACCGCGGCATCTGCCGGGTGGAGAACGGAGAACTCCGCGGCGTCGAGGAGCACGTCGATATCGCGCGCTCAGAAGACGGTCACATATACGGCAAAAACACCTCCGGCCAATGCGTCGAACTTGCCCCCGATGCCATCACGTCGATGAACTGCTGGGGCTTCGGCCCCGCGTTTTTCACACCGCTGGAAGAAGCGCTCCACGCATTTCTGCGCACACGGGGGACCGAGCCAAAGGCCGAGTGCTACATCCCGTCGGTCGTGGACGACCTGATTGCCGCCGATCGCACCACATGCGCGGTTCTCGAAACCGACAGTCACTGGTTCGGGGTCACCTATCCCGAAGATAAACCAGCGGTCCAGGCTTTTCTCCGGACATTTTGCGGTTCCCGCAAAATGTAGCTTGCCCGCGTTGCGGGCAAGGCGGGAGATCCGGCCTCATGTTGCGGGCGGGAATAACGGGCGAGGATAACGCATAACGGGAAGCCGGCGCCGGGCTTTCGTAGCATCAGCGGTGACGCTGATGCGCGGATCCGTGCAACACCTTCCGGCGACGCAAGTGCCGGAAAATTGTCCGTAGCACAAAGAACAGCAACACCAGCACGCAAAGACCGGCGGCTATCGGAAAAAAGACGGCCAAGCCTGCGGTTGCGACGGATCCGCCTGCCTCGCCGGTGGAAACGGCCGGATTGCCTGCACCGCCGGTCGAGGCGGTGGATGTCATTCTGGTTATAACCGAAGCGCCTTGAACCAAGCCCGCAACGCCCCCTCCCGTAATAGCCGATAGTATCCATTTCGACGCGCCTTCCCCCATAAACTCGGGCATAAAGGCACTTGCCATGAAGCTCCCGGCGATAACGGCTGCCGGTGTAGCGATCGTATCCAACGCGTTGTCCACCCAGGGAATGTAGTAACTGCCTATTTCCAAAGCCGTGGCCACTCCCAAAGCAACTGTCACAGGCGTACTTCCCAGCCATGCATAATCCGCATCCACGAGCTCGGAAAAGTTAACGCCGGCGATGCCCTCCACTCCGGTATTGACCGCCAAACTGGCGACAAAGAGAGGCACAAACACCCGGAACCCGCAGGCTGCCGCAAGCCCGATCCCGGCAAAAACCGCCATTGCTTCTTCCATTATGGAGACAAGTGTAATACCGCGCCGCCATCTGGAAAGCTATTTCCCGTATTTTTCTTTGTCCTTGCAGTCCGTCGGACTAAGGGCTTGTCAGCAAATAACTGTAGCAATCCGACTTGTTCTTTTGCCCGAC
>JBKGYB010000187.1:0-4106 GCA_046546295.1 Opitutales bacterium
AATCCTGCTCCCACCACCAATTTTGCGCTTCGCGCAAAATGACCGCACTCGCGGAGCGAGCGCAGGATGAGAACGAAGTGGTCCGGTCTGCAAAGCAGCCGGTCATGTCGGCTTTCAGCCTCGGAACGACGGAAGGAGCCCGCTTGGCGGGCGACTGGAGATGGGGCGCGCGAAGTGCGGTCCGAAGGACTTGCGAAGCAACCCAATCCTGCTTGTGAAGTCTTACTCAATGCATTACACCGCCCCGCATTATGAATAAATCAATTGCTACAGAATCCGTATCTACCGGCTCGTCGAAAAAAAGCAGCGCATCCTCCGAAAGTGGTGCAAACGGAGGGGCCACTCAATTGCGCAAGGCGGCATATGTTCTTAATGCGGAGTCGTTTGAATTGATTTACCCACCGGAGATTCGGCGTCAGTTGGAAGGGTTGGCGGACTTTATTCCGGAGCCTGTTTTTACGCAACACTTGGAGGAACGGATGCCGGATCTGGCGGAGGTTGAAGTGATTTTTTCGGGCTGGGGCGCGCCTCGAATGGACCAGGCTTTTCTGGATGCGCTGCCGAAGTTGAAAGCGGTTTTTTACGGGGCGGGTTCAATTCGGGGCTTTGTAACCCCGGAGTTCTGGGACCGGGGCATTCGGGTCACCAGCGCCTATGCGGCGAACGCCATCCCGGTTTCCGAGTATACTCTGGCGACTATTCTGCTCAGTTTAAAGAGCTTCTGGCATTATTCCCGTCTGGCCAAAGAAGGGAAAGGGCGGGGTAACCCCGCACGTTCGGCGTATGGCGCTTATAGGGCAAGGGTTGGTTTGGTCTCCTGCGGCATGATCGCCCGAAAGGTGATTGAACGGCTGCTGACCTTTGACCTGAATGTGCGGGTTGCCGACCCCTTTCTTACCGATGAAGAGGCCACGCGCCTTGGTGTGGAGAGAGTCCCGCTCGACGAGTTGTTCAGCGAATGCGAGGTTGTTTCTTTGCATGCGCCGAATCTTCCTGAGACACGCCGAATGATTCAGGGCTCTCATTTCAAGCGGATGAAGAAAGACGCGACCTTCATCAATACAGCCCGTGGCGCGATTGTCGCGGAAGACGAGCTGATCGAGGCGGCGGAACAGCGTCCCGACCTCTCCTTTGTGCTTGATGTCACCGCTCCCGAACCACCGGTTCCTGACTCAAAGTTTTACTCTCTGGCGAACATTGTTCTGACCCCGCACATAGCGGGCTCCATGGGTAACGAAGTCGAACGGCTCGGCGACTATATGCTTGCTGAGTTCAGGCTGTATTTGGAAGGCTGCCCCCTGCGATGGGAGATTACCCGTGAGACAGCTGAAAAAATGGCCTGAACCTTGCGGGATTTTTCTGTTTTTTTTACGCTGATTGAGATATAGTTTGTCCTATGAAGATTGCAAAAAATACATTCGGCATGGGGGATCGTTTCGCCCATCAGGGAAAGGCGCAACTGGCGGCTGTGCAGACTGCCAATGACAAGGGGCTACCGATCGCCCCGGTTTGGAACAAGTCCAACCGCGAGCATGAGATCGTGGGAAGCCGACCGGACGAGCTGCGTGCCGAGGCCGATGCGGCTGTTGCCGCATTAGGTTGGAAGGGCGAGTATTATGTCGATGCGGACCATATTAATTTGAAGACGGTCGACGCTTTTCTTCAGGGCTCGAATTTCTTTACGCTCGATGTCGCGGATTCCGTGGGTGTCGCTCCCGAAGGCCCCGACCTGGAAGCGTTTCTGGAGAAACAGCGCAAGTGGCTGGGCGTACTATCCATCCCCGGCATCGGAGAGCGAATTGAACTGTCGGAGGCAAATGTCCGGGCGGCGGCCGGGAAGTTTCTGGCCGCGATCCGTTCGGCCGGGGAAATTTACCGTAAAATCGAAACGGAAAAAGGGAGTGGGAATTTCGTGACCGAAGTATCGATCGACGAGACTGACAGCCCGCAGAGCCCGGTGGAACTCTTTCTCATTCTGGCGATGATTGCGGATGAGGGCATCCCGGTGCAGACGATCGCACCGAAATTCACCGGGCGTTTCAACAAGGGCGTCGATTATGTGGGAGACCCGGCGCAATTTGAAAAGGAATTTGACCAGGACCTTTGCGTGATTGCCTATGCGGTGCGGGAATTCGGATTGCCGGCGGGTTTGAAGTTGAGCGTGCACTCCGGAAGCGACAAGTTTTCAATCTACCCGATCATTAACCGGCTCATTCGCAAGCATGACGCGGGGCTTCATGTGAAGACCGCGGGCACGACCTGGCTGGAGGAGGTTATTGGTTTGGCCGATGCGGGGGATGACGGGTTGAAACTGGCGAAGGCGATCTACAAAGGGGCCTATGAGCGGATGGAGAAGTTGACGGCTCCCTACGCGACAGTGATTGATGTGGATGCGGCACGCCTGCCCGACCCATCCAAAGTGGAGGGTTGGAGTTCGGCGGAATTTGTCGATGTGCTGCGGCATGATCCCGAAAATCCTGTTTACAATCAGCACTTCCGGCAGCTCATCCACGTAGCTTTTAAAGTTGCGGCCGAAATGGGAACGGAGTATACGGATGCATTGAAACGTCATGAAGAGGTCATCGCAAGGAACGTGACCTACAATCTCTTGCAGCGGCACATCCTCCCGATCTTCGCTTCTCTTTAATTCGACATGTCTGCTCCGACCCCAATTCATAGAACCGTAGCCGATCTTACGGAATCGGTAATTCCCGCTTTGAAAGACGGTCTGACTACGTCAGCTGCTTCTTCCCGCCCATCCGGGATCTGCGGGTTTGACGGGTTTATCGATACATTTATCCGTCTGGAGCAGCCGAAATCAATGGCTGAGTTTGGTCCGAAAGTAGCGGCGGCCGCCGGTATTGCCGCCTCTTATCCGGTCCGTCATATCGGCGATAAATTCGGCGGCAACGGGCCGCTCTTTGCATCCGGGCTCAACGATATTCATGAGGACGTGATCGATATTACCTATATCGGAGCGCTGGGGCGCGAGTCCATTATGCCGATTTATCGGGAGGCCCTGGAGAACAAGACCAAACAACTTTATTCTCTGGCGGATCCGGCGCACAGTGATTGCCTGGAATTCACGGATGGCAAAGTCATGCTTTCGGATCTGACGGCCTGTGCGGATGTGACCCTGGAACGCCTGCTTGAATGCGTGGAGGCGGATGCGCTGGATGCCGAACTGGAAGCGGCGGACTTTATTGCTGCGGTAAACTGGGGCAAGATGGTCAATGTCGGCCCGATCTGCTCCTATCTCGCGCAGCGGCTGGGTGAACTCGGCGTCGAAAAAAAGAAAGTCCATTACTTCATGGATCTCGCCGAATTTGAAGGACGCCCGAGCGAAGACATTGACGACCTGCTTGAGCGCCTCAAGGGGATTACGGAACAATGCCGGACGATGCTGAGCTTCAACCTGAAAGAAGCCTGGCAAATGGGGGAAGTTTTTGACGGCGCTTTCAGCGGCCGGAAAGATCCTGAGTCTGTGGCTGAACTTGCCGCGCTCCTGCGCGAAAAGATTGATGTGGACCGGATCATCATTCACCCCAATGACGGAGCGGCTTGTGCGAGCGCCGCCGGCACGGTTTATGTGCCCGGTCCGGTCTGTCGCGAGCCCCTCATTTCCACCGGCGCCGGTGATAATTTCGGAGCGGGGTGCCTGACCGCCGCCCTGCGGGGATTGGACGACGCCGAAATCATTCTCGCGGGCAACTGCGCGAGCGGACACTACGTCCGATCCGGACGATCCGCCTCTTTTAAGGCGATGAATAAATTATTGGACGCCTGGGCGGAGGGTAAGCTTGGGGAACGCCTGCCGGAGTAACCCGCATCAACCTAATAAGATTAGCACAACCACTGATGGACACAGATCCCGCTGAGCGGGACTGATCTTATTCACAGTGAATCACTGTTTCCCACTCAAACATTTGGCGTTTTAATTTAAGGATATTGCCCGAGCTCGTTCAGGCGTTCAGAATCCTTATCGCAGAACCGACGCCGCTAGTAGCTTGTAACATTTAAATTTTCGGAAATTAAAGTAGCGTGCAGCTTTAGTCCAACTAAGCGGCGGATCGGCGGAATGAAATGATTGCTGAAAAACGTTTGCT
>JBKGYB010000188.1:0-4068 GCA_046546295.1 Opitutales bacterium
CTGAATCTTTTCGTTTCAAGGAAAACTCTTGGCACCGGCTGCGCCGGGTTGGGATAATATAGACAGGAACACGACCGAATCGTCTCCGAAACCTTTTGGATTTCAATTGCCCAATTCCGATGGATTGCTAGTTTCAGGCTTTGAATGAACGACGAAGCGACCGAAAAAACCCATACGCTGGATGATCTGGGGAAGTGCGAATTTGCACCCAATCCGCTGGCCGTGCTTGGTCACCCCGTTGAGCACTCAATCAGTCCGGCCATGCACAATGCGGCTCTGGACCGCTTGCGGGAGCGTGACACTCGCTTCCGCGGATGGGCCTATTACCGCTTTGATGTTCCCCCGGACGAACTTGAGCGCGCGCTTTCACTCTTTCACAAGCACAGCTTTATGGGGCTCAATCTTACGGTGCCCCACAAAGTCGAGGCAATGGAGTGGGTGAAGGGAATGGCGCCGGTGGCGAAACAAATGGGCGCGGTCAATACACTGGTTTGGGACGAATTCGGCTACGACGGCTTCAACACGGACGGATACGGAATCAAGCGTGCATTGGAAGTGGATTTGGCGGTTTCTTTGAAGGGCGCCGATGTCATTCTTATCGGCGCCGGCGGGGCTGCCCGCGCCGCGGCGGTGCAATGTATGCTCGATGGATGTTCGCGCCTTCGGGTGGGGAATCGGACGGTCGGGCGAATGGAGGGCTTATTGCAGGTTTTACAGGAAATGCCCGAGGGAGAGCGGGTGGAAGGCTTCTCTTTGGATCACCCGCCGGATGATTTGAAAGCGGAGGGTGTCTTGATTAACGCGACCTCGCTTGGCTTGCAACCGGGTGATCCGAAGCCATTTGACGCGCGCCTGTTACCCGGCGGTTGGAAAGTTTTTGATATGATCTACAACCCCCCCATGACCCCTCTATTACAGGAAGCCGCGTCGCGCGGGCTTGCTGTTGCCAACGGGTTATCCATGCTCGTGCACCAGGGGGCGCGCTCACTTGAAATCTGGTCGCGGGAAACCGTGGATGAACGGGCAATGATGACCGCGGCCTGCCACGCGCTCCACCTTCCCCCTCGTTATGATTGAGACTTTTGCATTTATGGATCAGGTGTTTCCCTGGCTGTTCCCGGCGGTGGCTTTTCTTTTTGGCGCGGTTTCGGGGAGCTTCCTCAACGTATGCATCTACCGTATTCCGGAAGGGCAATCGGTGGTGACCCCGCGTTCCCGCTGCGCATGTGGCACGCCCATCGGGTGGTACGACAATATTCCGATCCTCAGTTGGCTTCTCCTAAGAGGGCGGGCCCGGTGCTGCGGACGTGCTTTCAGCGTCCGCTACCCCTTTGTCGAGCTGCTGACAGCCGTCCTTTTTCTTGTCGTTTGGATCCAGCACCCGCCGGCTGTCGCTCTCGCCGGCTGGCTGTTTGTCGCCGTGATCATTTGCGCCACCTTTATTGATCTGGATCATATGATCATTCCGGACCGTTTTTCAATTGGAGGCATGCTTTTGGGTGTGGCGCTTGCGATTGCCGTGCCCGGCCTGCATGGAGTCGACGCCGTGCCTGTCCTCGCTCACATCAAAAGCGGCCTTCTGGCAATAATCGGCGTCCTGGTGGGATCGGGATTGGTGTACTGGATTGGAGTGCTCGGGGAAATTGTTTTCCGCAAGCCCGCGATGGGAGAGGGCGATGTTAAATTCATTGCTTTTATCGGCGCGTTTTGCGGTTGGCAGGGCGCTTTATTCGCTCTGTTCGGCGGGGCTTGCATTGGCTCGCTGGCGCTCCTGCCGGTCCTGTTGGCGCAACGTTTGCGTCGCAAAGAGCCGGCGCCGCAAGGCGGCTCTTCGGCAGAGGCCGGGAGCGAGCAGGGGAATGCGGAAGAGGATGCCGTGCATTGGGGGGCGGAAGTTCCTTTCGGCCCTTTGTTGGCACTTGGGGGCCTGATTTATTTTCTGGGTGGCGAACGCTTTGTTGATGTGTATATTATGGATATCGCATCGCGTTTGTTCTAGAAGACCAAGGCAAACAGGAAACCTTAGCTGAGAATGAGAAGCAGGACATGGAACAATCATTGCCCAACAACCCGGAAGCCTTTCTTGTATGCTGCCTGTCGTATTGCATGACCTGGGAGCTGGCGGGTCCGCGCGCTCCCGAACATTGGGCTGATTTGCGTGCCTACGCCGCTTCTGAAGGCTGCCTGGGGGAAGGCGAGCGTTGGGCGGCGGAGCTGTACGAAGAGGGGCCTCCTTCCGCACAGGAAGAACGCTCGATTCTTGCAAGAATCGAATCCTTTCTCACGGGACCCTGCGATGTTGATCGGGTGCGGAACGCAGTTTTAAACCTTTTGCCTGAAGAGCTGCGCACGGCAGCGAAGGGGCATAGTCTGCTTTCCGGCCTTAAGGCGTCGGGCGGTTATGGTAAATTCAAGGCATGGGCAACACCGCGCCGCTTTTTCCGGAAACGGGCCTCGGATGTTGAGCCGGCGCCGCAGGCCAACCGCGAAGCCGAATTCAGCCGCTTCCTCGAGTTCCCCCATGCGATTCATGCTTTCCGCAGGTTTTGGCGCGTTGACCCCAAAAAACGCGACAATCGGCGGACCCGTGTCCTGGTCTGTTTAGGGGCGGCTCTCAGTCAAATGCTGCCCTTCGATGAAGCCGGTGATTTGGAAACCTGGATGGATCGGTTCGCTGAAATTTGCGCTGTAACGGAACAGACAAAACATGATTTGCTCTCGTTGGTTCGGGAAATGCAGAGCTTTTCCTATGACGCGCATGAGCTGGCGTATTATTTGCTGGTGGATGCGAGGGGTATCGATAAACGGAATCTGCTCCGGTTTATTCAGGAGCATAAAGACCGCCTCTCCGACTTCGCGGGCGAACTCGAAGACTATTTGAATATCAATGAATTACAGTCGTTCGGTCCGGCTGGTTGAGCCATGCGATCGGTTTTCATGGAACGATTAAAACTTGAACTTGCCGAAGGCTGGAATGAGGTCGACGCGCTAGCGGATGCGCCCGAGTTGCTGGTTGAAACGGAGGGGCGCCTTCGCCATGTTCGGAGGGATTTTTCGGAAATTGCGGATTTCGGGCCGGTGGGGCCGGTGGATTGCCCCATTGCCTACGATCCCGCATGCCGGAAGGCCTACCGCTACGTCTGTGAATATCGCCCGCGAAAGCGTGATTTCAGCGAATTGCGCGCCTTTGATTTGAAAACAGGTGAATACCAAGTCCTCATGCGGTTGCCGTTGAACCAGTGGGTGCTTTGGCTGCTCGAATGGTTCGGTGGCGCGGGTCCCGAAGACGACGGCAGGCTGTTCGGATTACTGGCCACCGATGTGCCCGTGGAGGCTGGCATTACAATCCGGCACCAATTGTTTTCCCTGGATCCGAAAACCGGGCGCCCCTTGTTGCGGCCGGTTTCCCGGGATGCGTTTTATCCGCTTGCACTGAGCCGAAAGAGGCGGGAATTGCTCTTTGCCGGAGCGGAGGGCATTTACATCCTGGGACTGAAGGGCGAGCGACTCGCCGCCTTGACGGAGTTGCAGCGGCCGGGCGGCCGCGGCGGCGGCTTTGATCCCTCGGGGCGCGCGCGGGTTGCCCTGGGCGGCAATGGACTCTTCCTTTGGGATTTCGAAGGCGGCGGGTGTCGAAGGATCGCGCCGAGGGGGCAGTTTCCGGCTTGGTCGCCGGATGGGCGGGGGATATGGCATCTGCAAAGCAGTTCCGATTTGTATCTATACGACTTGCAGACGGAACGCTGCCACTGTGTTGTAGCGGTTCGGGGAAACCGCAACCCGGAGCTTTCTTACGCCCGGGCGCCGCTCCCGAGTCCGTGCGGACGCTTCCTCGCGCTTCCTTTGACGTTGAAGTTCCTGCACGGAGTTTCAGGAAAAGCTTCCGTGTCGGGTGAAAGGGAACGGGTTTACGGTTATCGTCATGCTTCCTGCATACTGGATCTTGAGCGCAAGGAAATTTGTCAGACCCCGGGTTTTATCTCGGCTTTTCGTTGGCTCGGTTCGCATCCTCAATAAACCTAAAAAGATTAGTACAACCACTGATGCACACTGATCCCGCTGAGCGGG
>JBKGYB010000189.1:0-4047 GCA_046546295.1 Opitutales bacterium
TGAAACGCGAGCTGGAAGCTCCCGCTGCTTTGAAAAGGACGTTTGCTGAAGTTGTTCGAGACCTTTCTTTCGAAGAGGTTTTTTTGAATTTCCCCATGGCGGTTAATCCGTTGTTTCCGGGAAAATGGGAGCGGCGGGAACACTCAGGCCTATGGCGATTGCGCGGAGGAGCTCCACCTCGTCCATGGTAGCGGTTTCGTCGGCTGCCACGATACGTTCGCAGATTTGCAGGAACTGTTTGCGCAGCCCGAAGGACGCCTGCGCCAGAATCGTGAAAGCTTCGTTCAGGTCCTCGAGCGTCACCGAGTCCACCGGCGTGAGTTGATTCATGAAATAGGGCGCTTGCCGGGTGGCTTGATCCAGAATGTCGGCGGGTGCGGCGCCTTTTAAATCGGTTTCCTGAGCAAGGCGCGTGGCAAGTGTCCGGGCCGCGTGGATGATTTCCTGATTCTTGCGACGACCGGTTGCAAATTCACTGTCCTCCAAGAGGCGTCGTCTCACCATTTGCAGGCAGGCCACTTCAAAGGGGGCGACTTTACCATCGGCCCGGATGAGCGCGGCCACACATTCAAGAAATTCCTCCCCGTCAGGCGCTGCGACCGCGTCGGGGAGGCGGGCGGTCATCATCTCAAGGAAAACCAGGCGGGTGGCGCGGTCGAGATCTTTCAATTGCACCGCGCAGGCGCTAATCGCTTCGGTGTCCTCGGGGAGGTATTCCGCGAGCGCTTCCAGCTGCTTTTCGCGTGCGGGCGCCTCGGTATGAAGCAGGAGCGCCAGCACGTAGAGCGGGCTTTGGTCTTTGTCTTCAAACGCTTCGGGCAAAGTGTCCTGCAGTTCGGCGCGCGCTTTTTCGGCAAAGGCTCTGCCCTGTTCCTGCATCTGACCAATGGCCCGTATGAAGAGACCGGCGGTGAGCATGCCAGCGATGGATTCCTGGCCCGACGATTGTTGCACCCGTTGCCCGAAGTGAGGCATTTCGGCTTTTGAAGGGGTTTTTTTGGAAGCGAGTTTTGATTTCGGCTTTGGGCGGGGGTTCAGGTAATCGCCGTTCCAATCTTTAAGCACTCGGCGGATGCGTTTTTTAAGGGGCGGGTGTGTGGCGAGGAAGGAAACTTCGCTTTTTAAGGACTTGGAAAAGAACGCATGGGCGAACTCGCCGGCTTTGGGGTGGCTGACGAGCGATTGGCGCGGAACGCCGCCGATTCGGCGCAGGGCGTTGCCGAGTCCTTCCGGATTGCGGGTAAATTGAACGGCGGAGGCGTCCGCGAGGTATTCGCGCTGGCGTGAAACGGCGGCTTGAATCAGGCGGCCAAAAAATTCCCCGATGAACCCGATTATGGTGACGAGCACAGCCACAATTATTATGGCGATAATGAGGGCGCCGCCACTTCCCTTGGAGCTGCCACCCCCGCGGCTCCGGCCGCGCGTGCCTCCCCCCATGAAAAAGGCGTCGCCGGAGCGGCGGCTCGAACCGGATCCGCCTCCACCAATCAGAGCCCAAAAGCCGCGACCGAGCAGTGTGAGCATAACAATGCCGAATATCCAGCCGGCGAGCTTGGTGCTGAGGCGCATGTCGCCATTGAGGATATGGCTGAATTCGTGAGCGATGACGCCCTGCAGTTCATTCCGGTCCAGCTGTTCAAGGGCGCCGCGCGTGACGCCGACCGCGGCGTCGTTCAAATCGAACCCGGCGGCAAAGGCGTTGATGCCTTCTTCGTCATCGAGAAGGTAAACGTCCGGCACGGGCACGCCGGAGGCGATCGCCAT
The DNA here is from genome assembly GCA_046546295.1 of Opitutales bacterium. GTDB lineage: Bacteria > Verrucomicrobiota > Verrucomicrobiia > Opitutales > Coraliomargaritaceae > JBKGYB01. Next base: position 1,768 of record JBKGYB010000189.1, read on the forward strand.
TTCTTCGACGACATTCATAAGTTGCCGCTCGCCGGGACGTTTGGTTCCGGGATCGACCTTGCGTCCGCCCATGGCCTCGGCGACGCCCGGCCCGCCTTGCCTCCGGAGGCTTTGGATACGCCAGAAGCTCCCCAGTGCGATCAACGGCACAACCCCGGCAAGGGTGAAGAGCAGGCGCGACGCATCGTACCAAGCGGCGGGTTCAGGGCTTTGGACCTTGTGGTGGTAGTAGAAAACACCTGCGGTGACGGCGAAATAGACGGCCGTCACAATAAAAAGGACGGCCATAATAAAATAGAAAACCAGCAGCTTTGTGCGGGATTGAGCCTGATCCTGGGCTTCGAAAAAATCCATTGTGTCTGCTTTCCTGGTTTGCGGCCTGCCGGATTTAGCCCGCCGGCTACCGCTAGAAGGAGACTTCGGGCGCCTCGCGCTCGGAAGGTTCCTCGATTTCGAAATATTCGGCCGGACCGAAATTAAACATGCCAGCGAAGATCACAGCGGGAAATTGTTCGCGCGTCGAGTTGTATTGCATGACGGCGTCGTTGAATGCCTGACGGGCGAAGGCGACCTTATTTTCGGTCGAGGTGAGCTCTTCCGTGAGCTGCATCATGTTCTGGTTCGCCTTAAGGTCGGGATAGGCTTCGGCTAGGGCGAAGAATCCTGTCATGGCTCCGGCGAGACGGCCTTCCGAAGCACGGAGTTCCTGCATTTTCGAGGGGTCGTCCGGTTGGGATGCGGCCCCTTCGCGGGCGCTTGCTGCCTGGTTGCGAGCTTGGATTACGTTTTCAAGCGTCTCTTTTTCGTGCTTCAAATAACCCTTCGCCGTTTCAACAAGGTTGGGGATCAGGTCGTGCCGGCGCTTGAGCTGTACGTCGATTTGAGCGAATGCATTCTTAAACCGGTTTTTCAGCTTTACCAGCCGGTTGTAGATTCCGACCACCATGAAAGCGCCCGCCAGCACGGCGAGCACGACGACTCCTAAAATAATCCATTCGATCATTTATGCAGGAGAAGACATTTTTACGGTTATGGCGAGTATAAAACGCCGGAATTGTTGCGGGTGGGCGTGAGGCGGACGCCCGAATCGCGGATAATCGGCGAAGCAGGTAGAAGAGGGACGGGTTTTATGGTTTGGATTGGCGAAAATTTTGACGGCGTTCAGCCGGTCAGGATTCCATAGGGGAAGGGATTGCGGGACATATGAGGTTGATTTTTGCGGGGAAAGGCATAGGGTTTCCACATGCACAAGAAATTTATAACGGCGGGAATCCGTTTAAGTTGCGCTTTTTTCGTGCTCGGCCTGCCGTTGGCAGGGGCTCAGGAAGCTGAAACGAAGAAGCGGGAGATTGCGGAGCCGCCGTTTGAAGTCGGAGATCACGCTCCCGAGTCAGGGTATTACGCGGACGCGGGGGACGGGGTCCAAGTCAATTTTCGGATCATTGAAAACCGCATGTATGTGTATTGGATCGATGAGGAGGGCTTGGTGATTGAACCTCGCACGGAGGAGGGCAACATTCGGTTCAGGGGCTCGGTCCGGGGGCGTCCGTACCGGTCGCTTCGAGCGATGGATGAGGGCGCCGGGCTTGTGGCAAGCGGACCGGCCCCGATGCCGCACAGTTTTAACGTGTTGTTAAACCTGGAGTCTCCGGGCGAGGAGTACGGCGAAGATGAGTATGAGACCTATGGGTTTCGTTATACCCCGAAACTGGATGCAACGAAAGACGGCAACGAGTCGGAGTCCGAAGAGTGAAGGCTGAGACGGGCATGCATTTCACGCAGCTTTTGAAGAGCTGGATACTCCTTGCACTGGGTGTGCTGATTGCATCGCACACGGCCTTCGGCATTCATTATGACAGCGTGAGCGCTCTGGTGGTGGCAGTCGTCCTGCTCAGCCTGTGCAATGTTTTCCTGAAACCGTTGCTGATGCTGTTTTCGCTCCCGTTTATCGTGTTGACCTTCGGCCTTGGCTTATGGCTGATCAATGCGCTGCTGTTCCTTTTTGTCGGGTATCTGGTGGACGGGTTTCACGTGGACGGTTTTCTCAATGCCCTCTGGGGCGCCCTCGTAGTGAGTTTGACCAGCGGGGCGGCCAACATGTTTTTTGCGAACGGGCGCGGGGTGCGCGGGGTGCGGTTCGAGGTGCGCCGGGATGCTTCGGTTCCTCCGCCGGGTTACCGTGGTCGCACGAGGCAGCGCAAGCGGTTGGACGATGACGATGACGATGATGTGATCGATGTATGAACGGTTGTGTTGGCCGCCGCAAGGCTGTTGTCAGTG
>JBKGYB010000190.1:0-4011 GCA_046546295.1 Opitutales bacterium
TGGTATACACGTGGCTATTTGCCTCACCGCGATGATCCGCAAGTACTCCAATCCATTACTTTTCGCCTTGCGGATAGTCTTCCGCAGGAAAAACTCAAGCAGCTCGAAAATGAATTGGAGCGCCTGCCCGTAGGCAAACGAGAAATCGAACGAAGAAAACAGATCGAAACGTGGCTGGATGCCGGAATGGGGTGCTGCGCTTTAAAGCATCCCAAAGTCGCTCTGTATGTACAGAATGCATTTCGTCACTTTCACCATAAGCGCTACCAGCTGCACGCATGGTGCATCATGCCCAATCACGTTCATGTGCTGATCGATCCTTTGTGTAATCTCGCCTTAATCGTCCAAGGCTGGAAATCCTTTACCGGGCGCTGGGCATTACGTCACAACGCCGAACTCGAACTCGGCATTCCCGGGGAACACTTCTGGATGCGGGACTATTGGGACCGTTTTATTCGAGATGCCGGACACTACCGCAAAGCCATCGACTACATCCACGAGAACCCGGTGACAGCCGGTTTGTGTCGCCGCGCAGAGGACTGGCCCTGGTCAAGCGCCTGCCCCGGGAACGCCACATTTACGGATGACGCCCCCGGCGCCCACAAACTTTAAAGCTGGCGCCCCCACTGGGACTCGAACCCAGATTAACGGTTTAGGAAACCGCTGTTCTATCCTTTGAACTATGGGGACGGTTTATAGTCAGCTACTTATGGAATATTAGGCCTTGTTTTTACAAAAGTTCTACCAAAAATTCCACCTTGTGCACAGGTGTTTGATGCTACCTGAGACATAGATCGTGTATTTTGAGTGTCAACACCTTCAGCCGCGCCTTCAAAGCGAAATACGGCTGCCCGCCCACCCGCTACCGAAACCCCGCTTGATCGTATTTGATCACGCGCACCATAAAAAAACCGCCCGATGCCAATGGCTCGGGCGGTTCGCGCAGCGCTTCGAGCGCTGTTACCGGAAAACAAGTCGGTGTTTATTCGCCAGGTGCTTGGCGGGTCGAATTGCCGCCTTGGCCCTGCTGTTCTGGCCGCTGCTTCGCCTGAGCCTTTTGAATCTTTTGCATGATGCTTTCACGCTTGTCCATCAGCTCCGGTACATTGGAATCAGCTTCTTCCATGGCATCAAGGACCACTTCTTGCGTCTGCTGCTGGCTTTCGATAACTTTCTCATTTTGTGCGGCTTGTTGGAGCGCGGAGCCAATCTCACCCTGAAGGCTTTGGAGTTCTTGAACCATTTCCTGCGCCTCTTCGCTTTGGTCCGGGTTCTCCATATTACGAAGTTTATCGCGAACGGAAAAGAATTTTTTGACTTCCTCTTCCTTGTCCGGCTGCTGCTTAATTGCTTCCTCCTTCATCACAGCCTGGTTTTCCGCAATCACCTTCTGGATATCTTCCCGCTCCATGGCTTTTTCCTGTGCCACCTGAAGCTGTTGATTGATCTCCTGCATTGACTGCTGAGCTTCCTTCATTTCACTGGACATTTGGGGCGCTTGCCCACTCTGCCCCTGCGCTTGAGGCGCCTGTTGCGCAGCCAATGGCGCGCTGGTTATGAAAATCGCTGCCAGCAGGGAAAGCGCCTTGCCGGCACGCCGATTGATACGAGTATTGATTTTATTTAGCATAGCATTTCAGGGAAAGTACGAATTGTTCCATTTCAAGGAAAAAACAAAATTTCTCCGGAAAATTCACGGAATCCCATAAAAAAAAGCCCCCGGGCATTCGCCGGGGGCTTTGTTGAATTGAGTTGTTATGAGTGCTTTGGGAAAAGCGGCGCTTACATCATGCCGCCCATGCCTCCCATGCCACCCATGCCGCCCATGTCGCCACCGGCGCCGGCGCCTTCGCCCTTTTCTTCGGGCTCGTCGGTGATCATGCACTCGGTGGTGAGCAGCAGTCCGGCCACGGAACCCGCATTCTGCAATGCCGTCCGGGTCACCTTGGTCGGATCCACAACGCCGGCTTCAAGGAGGTCGCAATATTCGCCGGTCGCAACATTGAATCCTTTGGAGCCCTTGGACTTGAGGATTTCCGCAACAATGAGGGATCCTTCAATGCCTGCGTTCACACAGAGCTGACGCAGGGGCGTTTCAATAGCACGACGTACGATGGACGCGCCGATCGATTCGTCGCCTTCGAGTTCCTCAATGGTTTTATCGATTGCCTTGGCCGACCGGATCAGGGCAACGCCGCCGCCGGGAAGAATGCCTTCTTCAACGGCCGCACGGGTCGCATGAAGGGCGTCAACCACGCGGTCCTTCTTTTCCTTCATTTCGGTTTCGGTCTGGGCGCCGACATTAATGACGGCGACACCGCCGGCCAGCTTGGCGAGGCGCTCTTCGAGTTTTTCACGGTCGTAGTCCGAGGTGGTTTCTTCGATCTGACGACGGATCTGCTTGACCCGCCCCTGGATATCGGAGCTCTTGCCGCCGCCTTCGACGATCGTGGTGCTCTCTTTGTCGATGGATACGCGCTTGGCCGTGCCGAGGTCGCTCATCTGGACGTTTTCGAGCTTGATGCCGAGATCCTCGGTTATGCAACGTCCGCCCGTAAGCACCGCGATGTCTTCGAGCATGGCCTTGCGCCGATCCCCGAACCCGGGAGCTTTCACCGCCGCCACATTCAGCGTGCCGCGGAGCTTGTTGACGACCAGCGCCGCAAGCGCTTCCCCTTCAACATCCTCGGCGATAATAAGCAGCGGCTTGTTGCTCTTCGCAGCGTTCTGAAGGAGTGGCAGGATTTCGTTCAGGTTGCTTATCTTCTTTTCAAAGATGAGCACGTTGGCTTCTTCGAACTGGACCTGCATGGACTCGTTGTCGGTGCAGAAATACGGGCTGAGGTAGCCCTTGTCGAACTGCATGCCTTCGACCACGTCAAGGTTGGTTTCGATGGACTTGGCTTCCTCGACGGTGATTGTCCCGTCCTTTCCGACCCGGTCCATGGCTTCGGCGATCATCTCGCCGATTTCCGCTTCCCAGTTCGCCGAAACCGTCGCCACCTGGCGGATTTCCTCACGGTCCTTCACCTTCTTGCTCTGCTTGGCAAGGGACTGTGTAACGGCTTCCACCGCCTTGTCGATGCCTCGTTTCAGATAGACCGGATTGGCTCCGGCGGTCACGTTTCTGAGGCCTTCGCGATAGATGCCCTCAGCCAGAACGGTAGCGGTGGATGTGCCGTCCCCGGCAGTATCCGATGTTTTCGACGCCACCTCGCGCACCATCTGGGCGCCCATGTTCTCGTAAGGCTCGGATAGCTCGATTTCCTTAGCCACCGTGACGCCGTCCTTGGTCACTGTGGGCGAGCCGTATTTCTTGTCCAAGAGCACGTTGCGCCCTTTTGGCCCAAGGGTCACCTTGACCGCTTGGGAAAGGGTTTCAACACCCTTGAGCACGCGATTCCGTGCGGTTTCTCCGAATATAATTTGCTTAGCCATTTTTGTTATTTCTTATGTTTAAGTTCTGTTCTGGTTGAGATGTTTAACGCCACTTATTTGATGATCCCGAGTATACTGTCTTCTTCGACGAGCATATACTCAGTGCCATCCACTTTTACGGGAGTTCCCCCGTATTGAGGAAGCAGCACCTTGTCGCCTTTTTTCACGTTAAAGGACGAGGTCTTGCCATTTTCATCCTTTTTACCCGTGCCCAAAGCGATGACTTCCGCTTCCTGGGATTTTTCCTTGGCGGCATCGGGTATGATGATCCCGCCACGGACTTGTTCTTCTTCCTCTATTCGTTTTACGAGGACGCGTTCACCGAGTGGTTGTATTTTCATATTTTTGTTTGTTTTCTTTGGTTTGAGACAGGTTTTATTCTAACGAATCGACGCGCGACCGAGAGCCGCGCGCCTTTCGCTGAAAGTTATTGCTTGTTGTTATCATCGTCGTCCACGACCTCGAAGTCGGCATCGACGGCATCGTCGCCGCCCTGCTTCTTCGAGTCGGACCCGGCTTCCTGGCCGCCCGCGGCTTGATCGCCTGCGGCGCCGGCCCCGCCTGCGGCGCCGG
>JBKGYB010000191.1:0-4001 GCA_046546295.1 Opitutales bacterium
AAGAATCCAGCGGAGCTGGAGACCGCTTATGTGCGCTTATATACGCTTATGGATGATGTGCTCTCGCACTTCGTCCTCGCTCATTCCCCCGCCAATTTCTCGGTGAACCTCAAATGCGGCGCCGATCAAGGCGTAGCCTTCGTCTCCCAGGTATTCTTTATTATGATCCATAGTGTCTCCAAACTGAACCTGAATCACTCGGTGGCGAAAGAAAAATATAAGCGTCAATAAGCGCACATAAGCGGTTTCCGGCTATGCCGGATCGGATCAGCGCGGTGAATCCAATCATGATTTCAGGAGGGAAAAGAATCCAGCTGAGCTGGAGACCGCTTATGTGCGCTAATTGACGCTTATGAATTATTTGTATTATTAAACGTCATATCAGCACATTGTGCCGGGCCGTAGTCGGTTCCCTTGCTCGCGAAGCGAGGGAGGTTACCTTGCGCACCGCGCAAAATAGGTTGACCCGTATGCGCCGGATACTAGGCTGGCATTGTCCGGGTATCCATACGCAAAGGCCGATCCGCGGCTTCTGTTGCAGCTTCATTTCCGATGAAAAGATTGTTCAAAATTACAGGGGTCGTTTTTCTTTTGGCGGTCGCTGCTGTAGCCGCGGCTTATTTTATTCTCATCCGGCCGGGCGTGCAGAAAAACTTCGTGGAAAACAACCTTCCGCCCGGCAGTACGGTTGAATCCGTGCAGGTGACGGCAGGTCGTTTCGAACTTTCCGGTTTGGATGTTCGCCTGGCCGACGGAACGCGCGTGCGTGTTGAACAGGCGGATACGGAATTCGGCGTTTTTGCGGCGCTCTTTAAAAAGACGATCAACTTTGGGGTTTTACGTATTGACGGCTTGCGTGTGGATCGGGCCGGCGCGGCCGAACCAGCGCCGCGGCCGGTGGAAGGCGCGCCCGACGAAACGCCCGATACACGGCCGGCTCTGCCGGAACGTGAGCGGGAGCAGGAAGCGGAAGCCGCTTTTTTGGATATTTTATATGGTCTTGGCGATTTGGACTGGCGATTTGCGACGGAAGCCATCCGTATCCATGGATCCTTCCATGAGCCGGAAGCCGGGGATATTGCTTTTGAAATTCGTTCCGGCCCCATTCGTGTCGGGGAGCAAGGTATGATCGAAGCCGAGTTGACTTTTGTTCCGGAGACCATGAGCCCGGGCGGCGTTAAAAAGTATGACGCGAAGGTGCAACTTGGCTTCCGGCAAAAGAAATCGGGCGGACTCGATGCATTGCGATTTGAATCGGATGCTGCTGCCTGGGATGCGGAAGGGGAGAGCCTTTTATCCGTCGAGCAATGGCTGGACCTTGTTATTGACGGGGTTGAAGACAGTGTGGTGATTGAGGCGGGTCTGGACGGAGCGGCGCCGAGGCCGGGCGTGTTTGTTCCGGAACTGAATTTTGTGGAAGACCTGGCGCTTGAAGGTCGGATGTCCGGGCGCGCGAACGGTTCAAGCCTGTTGTTGGAAAGCGGGAATTTTGAAATTCACGACAAGGATCGCCCGTTTTTGAGCGCGGAGCTGAAACAGGAGCTCAGCCTTGGTGAGGAACAGGCTTTTGCGGGGGAATTGCTGGAAGCACGCGTGAGCGACTTGGAGCCCGCGTGGTTGAATCCCTGGTTGCCGAGCGGGCATTCTCTCGAAGGCCCTCCGTTTTCCGCTTCCCTGGTGTTCTCGGGCGACCGGGACGGCGGGCTGGAGCTCCATGCTGCGGAACCTTGGGAGCTTCGAGGTTGGACGTTGAGGGAAGGGCGCAAGGCGTTGCTCAGCGATCTGACCTTGAGCGTTGTTCCCCAACTGCAAGTTAGTCGGGAACAATCCTTCCGTTTACAGCTTGCCCGGCTCCGGTTGCGGGATTCGAACGCTACTTTGATGGAGGGGGAGGTGGAAGCTTCATTGCCGACGCTTGATGCGGGAATTTCCGCCGCTAAGGGGAGGGCGGAGGCACGCTTCGACTTGCCCGCCCTGCTGCGTCAACCCGCGCTGCGTTCGGTTGCGTCGGTACGGGAGGGGGATTTGCGGCTGGAGCTGCAACTTGACGGTTCAAATGAGTTCCCCCTCCGGATTGAAGGCGCGCTTTCCGGGCTGCGTGCGGAGGCGGGGCCGGGCGCCCGGCGGGATTATCGCATCTCCGGGCAGAGCCGGCCGGTCGCGGAAAGCGAGGGAGCATGGTACTTGGAGGCGCGTTTTGAAGAGGGGGCGCAAGAGGGGCCGTCCACGGATCTTCGCCTGACAGGAACCGTGAGCCCGGGGCGGCAGCCCATTCCCTTTGATGTGGAGCTGACAAGTCCACGCATCGTGACGGCGGACTTCGACCAGTTGCAGGCGGCCTTTTCAGTGCCCGCCGAGGAAGATGAAGCGGAACCGAGGTCCCGGAAACCGCGCACGGACCCGCGGCCCTCCGCACCCTCCGATGAAGATGAAACGGTGGATGTCGCTCCGCCGCCATGGTCGAACTTGGATGGAAGGGCGACACTCGATGTGGATGTGCTGGAGCCTGCTCCAGGATACAAGCTGACAAACCTGAGCGCCAAGGTGCGGGTGTCCGAACCACGCTTGGCTGTTTCGGAAATACACGGCGAGTTGAACTCGGCGCATTTTGAAGGCTCGGGCGAAGTGGTTTATGAGCCCGAGGCATCCGCGCTGTATACGGCTGCGGGCGATTTCCGGGTTTCCGATTTGAATCCGGCCCGACTCGGGAAGGGCGGCGATCTTCCGGTGTCGGGACTATTTGACGGGCAAGCCGAGTTCAGCGGCGGAGGGGCGACTTTGGCGGAGGCGTTTGAAAATACCGTAGGATCCGTGGAAATAAAAGGAAGAGAGGGCCGGGTCACGGCGTTCGACATCGGTTCGACCGGGCGACTCGGTCTGCTCGGCGCCGGCTTGCTCGGCGACAGCCTGAACCGTCCTGGTATCAGCGCGTTTGGTCGCCTGGTCCCTTATTTTGAAGAAATCAAATTCAGGGAATTCATGCTTGAGCTGAATCGCGGGGAAGACCGGAAAATCCGGATTCCCGTGCTGCGTTTGCTCAGCGAACATTTACTCTTTGAAGGATCCGGAATAATAGCTGCGAGTGCCTGGGGCGATGTGCTGGACAGTCCGTCACGGCTGGAACTTCAAGTGGGCGCGAAAGGCGAACCCGAGAGAGCGATGGACCAGTTGCGGCTGTTGAAAGATGTTGCTGGAGAAGATGGGTTCAGGCGATGGAAGCAAGCCGTTGAAATTGGCGGAACGCTTGCCAATCCGAACACAGAGGCCCTGACGGAGAGGCTTCGTTCCGCGGCACGTTCGGCTGTCCTGGGGTCCGATGAAAGGAAATCGGAGGAAGAAGCGGCGGACGGAAGCGAAGCCGGAGAGCCCGAGCGCAAAAAATCAAAACGGGAAAGACGGGTGGATGATATTGAAAGCGGAATTCGGCTCTTTGAGCAGATGCTGCGATGATTTCTTGAGGCTGCGACCTTCACAAGTAGGCTTATAAAATGCAAGAAGATTGCGAAAAATTAGTGGAATCCGCCTTGACTGCTCTCGAAGAATCGCCACTTCGGGTGACGGAACCCCGCAAGGCGCTGGTCCGGTTGCTGGCGAAGGCTGAAAAGCCACTGTCTTCCGAAGAGATTCGCATGCTTTCCGGGGAGGAGCTCGATCTGGTGACGGTTTACCGTAACATGGAGGTGTTCAGTGAGCAGGGCATCGTTCAATCCATTCTGTTGGAAAACGGGAAACAGCTCTTTGAGCTGACCGCCAAAGGGGACCACCATCATCACATTATTTGCCGAAATTGCCATCGTGCCTTGCGCTTGGAGCTGTGTTTTGGCGGCGAGTTGGAGCGCTATGCGGCGAATAGGGGGTTCGAGGACCTAAGCCACAAGATCGAGGTCTTCGGGATTTGCTCTGATTGCGCCGCTGGTGGCAAGCGGCGGTAGCAGGCGCGGAGGATCAGGCTGAACTTGTTTCCCGCGAATGTCCGTAAATATCGCGGGCGGTTTGAGAAA
>JBKGYB010000192.1:0-3972 GCA_046546295.1 Opitutales bacterium
AGCGGTAAAAATCGCTAACCCCTTGGTAATCAGTCCCGCTCAGCGGGATCAGTGTTCATCAGTGGTTGTGCTAATCTTTTTAGGATCATCGAACGGGACGTGATGCGGATTCAGCACAGCGACTTGATCCAAGACAAAATGTTTCCAAATATGCAGGTGAAAGGTCGACGCGCGCTACTGCGAGTGATGCGCGAGTTGCCAGCGGGCGAATTGCCATTCCGGATAGTCCGGGCTGCCGTTGCGAAGGGCGATCCGGAGGAGTGCTTCGGCTTGTTCCGGGTTGCCCGAGTGGGCTTCATGGCGGGCCAGCCAGAATGCCGTCTCACAAATTTGACGTCTTGCATCCTCGGATAATCCAACGGCTTGCGTTGCTGTTTTGAGAAGTTCCTTCCGGGCGCTTTCCTGTTCTATGGAGACGAGGTAATGGCGCAGGCTTTCAGGGGCGTTTGTGGCGCCGGCGCTTTTCCGGAGGCGGTTGCGGGCTTTTTTGGGATCGCCGGACAGGGTGAGCGCATATTCCAGAAAGCGGGCGCTGGTGTTGGGCTTTGATTGGGTCATTTCGAGGTAGGTCCCAAGGCTATCCCCCGCCTTGTCATGGGCTCCTGTCACATAAGCGCACAGGGCGTGAAGCAGGCGGGGGTCCGGGTTTTCAGGGAGTCCGCGGGCGGCCCTGCCGAGCGCCTCGCGGGCTTTTACCAATTGCCCCTGTCGCAGTCGGGTAAGCCCGAGCGCGTATAGAAACCCCGGATTTCCGGGATCAAGGCGGAGGGCTTGCCGATATTCGTCCGCTGCCGCGGCAAATTCCCCGAGTTCCCGAAGAATGCCGGCCCGCAGGGCGCGGACGTCGGGGTTTGCGGGATCCAGAGCGATGGACTGGTTGTAGGCGCTCAGGGCGGAGGCGGGATCCTTGTTCTTTTGGCGGGCGCGTCCGAGCATCGACCAAGTGGCGGCGGAGGCGTCAATATTGTTCAAGGCAACAGCTTCGAGAATAGGGATGGCGCGAGCGGCCTCGTCCGCGCGCAGGAGGATCTCCCCCGCATCGATGGCTTCACGCGCGGTTTCCGGGCGGAAGTCGGCCTCGAGGGCCTTCAGGATGGCGTCGGCGCTTTGTTCCGGTCGGTCGAGTTTGTGCTGACAGACGGCCTGGTGGAAGTGAAGGTTTCCGCGCAGGGGGCGGGATCCGTCGGGCAGGTGTTCCAGGGCTTCCTCGAACTTGGCTCTGGCGGTGCCGATGCGATTTTCGGCCAGCGCTGTCCGGCCCTCAAAGTAAAGCGTAATATCCCGCAGTTCGGGATGTTCCTTGAGTTTGTCGAGCAGTCCGGTCAGGGAGGACCAGCGTTCGGCGGAGGCGTAGAGGGAGGCGAGGGTGATCCGGGCTTCCAGATGGTCGGGGTATTGTCCGGTCAGTTGTCGGAGCTCCTTAATGGCTTCCTCGATGTTGCCTTGTTGTGCCAGTCCACGCGCGTGGAGCAGGCTGAGCTCCGTGTATTGGGCGTGGGTTTCGGCATCCGCGTTTTCGGGCCTGGAGCGAAGGGCTTCCCGCACGGTTTCAATCGCGCCGTCGGGGGCCTCTCTTTCTTGTTGGAGACGCCTCTCCAGACGCAGGGCAGGCGGATATTCCGGATCGATCTTGAGCATTTCCTCCACTCCACGGGCGGCGCCTTCCTTATTGCCCACGATATAGTTGCCCTCCGCCATGCCGCGGTAGAGCTTGAGCCTGCGGGCGTCCGCATCATCGGCTGCGGCCGGAGGTTGGGAGCAAAACAGCGCCAGACCCAAAAAAAACAAGAGCCGCAAGCATCCCGCCGGTTTCAGGTGTTCGAAATCCATGGTGTTTATGAAAGGCATGGCTTCTTTCAACGTTCTTCTCGTTGGCTCGACGGTATGTCAGCATTCTGTCACGAAACTTCCGGGGGTTGGATCTTTCTTCAACCTTTTCGTTTATTCTTTGTGATACCCGTAGTCCCAAATCTGACAGAATGCTAAGCTGTGAGGGCTTCGACGTCGTCGAGTTCGAGGCGCAGGTTGTTGATGATGAATTCCTGGCGTTCGGGGGTGTTTTTTCCCATGTAGAAGGTGAGGATTTCCTTCGTCGTCATTCCTTTCGGAATAATGACGGGGTCGAGCCGGATGTTTTTACCGATGAAATGCTGGAACTCATCGGGGGATATTTCGCCGAGACCTTTGAAGCGGGTGATTTCGGGCTTGGGCCCGAGTGCTTCGATGGCCTGTTTGCGTTCCTCGTCCGAGTAGCAGTAGCGGGTTTCTTTTTTGTTGCGCACCCGAAAGAGCGGGGTCTGCAGGATGTGCAGGTGGCCCTGTTTGATCAGCTCCGGAAAGAACTGCAGGAAGAATGTGATGAGCAGCAGCCGGATGTGCATGCCGTCGACATCCGCGTCGGTTGCGATGACGACATTATTGTAGCGCAGGCCGTCCAGGCCGTCCTCAATATTCAGGGCGTCCTGCAGAAGGTTGAATTCCTCGTTTTCGTAAACGATTTTTTTTGTCAGGCCGAAGGAGTTAAGCGGCTTGCCCTTGAGGGAGAAGACGGCCTGGGCATTGACATCCCGCGCCTTGGTGATTGAGCCGCTGGCGGAATCGCCCTCTGTAATGAAGAGGGTGGAGTCCAGCCGACCGTTCTTTTTGGAATCCAGATGGATGCGGCAGTCGCGCAGTTTCTTGTTGTGGACCTTCGCCTTTCGCGCCCGTTCCTTGGCAAGCTTCTGGATGCCCTTGAGCTCCTTTCGATTGCGTTCGGATTCCTGGATCTTTTTCCCGAGGATGTCTGCGGTTTCGGCATGGCGGTGGAGGTAGTTGTCGAGCGCCTCTTTGACGAACTGCGTCATGAAAGTCCGTATGGTGGGTCCCTTCGGCCCCATGTCCTGCGAGCCGAGTTTGGTCTTAGTCTGGGATTCAAAGACGGGCTCTTCGATTTTGATGCTGATGGCCGCGCAAATAGAAGTGCGGATATCGACCGCCTCGAAATCCTTTTTGAAGAATTCCTTGATCGTCCTGGTGATCGCCTCACGGAATGCGTTCAGGTGCGTGCCGCCCATCGTGGTGTGCTGCCCGTTGACAAAGGAATAATAGTCCTCCCCGTAGGTGTCGTTGTGGGTGAAGGCAATTTCGATGTCCTGTTTGTCCGTGAGATGGACGGGCGGATAGAGCGGGGCGCCGTCCAATTTGCTTTCCAGCAGGTCGCGGAGACCGTTTTCGGATTTGAATTTCCTGCCGTTGAAGAGGAGGGTCAGCCCGCTGTTCAAGTAGGCGTAGTTCCAGAGCATGTCCTCGACGTAGTCCTGCCGGTAGCGGCAGGCGCCGAAGATTTCAGGGTCCGGAGAGAAATGAATGGCGGTGCCGTTTTTTGTTTCGGGGGCGGTTTTATCCTTTTTGTCTTCAGACTGCACATTGCCGCGCTCGAAGCTGACGCTCCGTGTTTTACCCTCGCGAAAGGCCTGAATGTGAAAGTGGCTCGATAGTGCGTTGACGGCTTTAATGCCGACGCCGTTGAGGCCGACGGATTTTTTGAAGGCTTCGGAGTCGTATTTCGCGCCGGTGTTAATGCGCGAGGCGCAGTCCTTGAGCTTGCCGAGCGGGATGCCGCGGCCGAAGTCACGGACCGCGACCTCGGTGCCGTCGATAGTGACGTCTATGGTGCGCCCGTGGCCCATCACGAATTCGTCGATCGAATTGTCAATGATTTCCTTGAGCAGGATATAGATGCCGTCGTCGGAGGAAGAGCCGTCGCCGAGCTTGCCCACATACATGCCGGGGCGCAGCCGGATGTGTTCTTTCCAGTCGAGGGAGCGGATGCTGTCTTCAGTGTAGTCGTCTGCCATAGTGGTGAATCGGGAGGGGAGTAAGTTTTGGTTGAGGCGAATAATTTACAGTTCCAGCGTTAACCGACAAGGGAATCTTTGAACCTACATTCCGCAGTTGAACCACTGATTAACACTGATCAATAATGACTTA
>JBKGYB010000193.1:0-3971 GCA_046546295.1 Opitutales bacterium
GAGAACGGGCGACGAGAGGGGTTGACGCGTTTTACAAGCGGCACGCATTTCCCCCGCTATCGTCGCCCGCATGCTCAGCCGCCCTCGGAAAAACCGCTCCCTTTCAAACTCCCCCTCCTCGCAGATGGCGCGATGAAGCGAATGACGCCGGGCTCTTGCGAGCACAATCCCTCCTTGCCCGCAAAGCGGGCAAGCTACATTTTGCGCGATGCGCAAAATGTCAGGTCAACTCGGCGTAGGCTTCCGGCTTCAACAGACCTTCCACCTCCGCAGGGTCTTTCAAACGGACTTTTAACAGCCAGCCTTTCTCATAAGGATCCTGATTGAGCAGCTCGGGGGCTTCGTCAACTTCTTCGTTGATTTCGAGCACCTCGCCACTCACCGGCATATAGAGGTCCGAGGCCGCTTTCACCGATTCCACCACCCCAAAGACCTCGCCGGCTTCAAGGCTCGCTCCAGCTTCGGGAAACTCAACAAAAGTGATATCCCCCAAGCTTTCCTGCGCATAATCGGTAATTCCAACAGTCGCGGTTCCGTCTTCACCGAGACGGACCCATTCATGTTCTTTCGTGTAGAGAAGATCCTCAGGTAATTGGCTCATTTTGAATGACGGGCAATTGGTCGTATTAAAGAAAAACTCGAGCTCCGCGCGCGCTGATTAATTATTCCGCTCGAAGAACTCCAGAATTTGTTCGACCACGTACTTGTGCTCCTCAGCGGTAAGTTCGCCGGATTCCAGCATTTCATCCGCCTTCGCGACACGTTTCGCCATGCGATCATACGGGTCGGACCCCGGAGAGCCCGGGACAAGCTTGCTCTTCAACTTAAGCTCCACTTCGCTCGGCTCAAGATTAACATAGTATCCAAGATCTTCCATCGGACCAAAGTTAACTACGCCCTCACTCTTTTCGTTCGGCGACGGAACGATCGTTTTTTTCGCGGAATGGTAGCCTTCTTTTTCAAGACGGATTTCATGATTCACCTTCCTGCGCAAAGACAAATCCATCGGAGTTTGGCCAACATGCGAATCGTTATGATAAACTTTGGCATCCGGCGGAAAGGACCGAATCGCAACGGACTGGGTCGTACCTCTGTCGAACGAAGCACATCCGGCTAGTGAAACAAGAAGCCCTAAGGCTGCTATTAAGGAAGGGGTAAGTGATTTCATGTGTTTTTTTGATTTTTGTTGCAAGATTGACGATTATTAGGCGCTGGCTTTAACAGTCAAGACCTTATCCGCAAAACCTGCATTGAATTTTCAGAAAACGCGTGCCGCGGGAAGCAAGAAATATTGCGAAATCTTCTTGAGTTCACCCTATCTTAGCCCTCAGTCTTCGAGCGCCGCCCTAAACACACGGGAAATTCAGCAACCACAAATAATCCCCTGGGCGCCCAGCCGTAAATGATTCCTATCTTCATACTTGCCGTCGCCTTTACCATTCTCACCTCCGCGCTCTGTTCTATCCTTGAGGCCATGATCCTCAGCACGACAACCTCGGAGATCGAGAGCCTGAAAAAACGCCACCCCGCCAGCGGCAAGCGCTTGGAACGGCGAAAACTCGATATTGAGGAAACGAGTTCCGCCATCCTGAGCCTCAATACGCTCGCCAACACACTGGGCGCGACCATGGTGGGCGGGATTGCCGTGCAGATCTGGCCTGAAGACAGCAATGTTCTTCTGAAAGTCTCCGTTTTCCTCTCCTTTGCCATACTTTTTTTCTCCGAAATCCTGCCAAAAAACATGGGGGTGCTCTACCGCCCTGCCCTTCAACCCATTCTCATTTTCCCGCTCACATGGATCTGCGGGTTCATGAGCCCCATTTCCAGGACGGTGGGTTCCGTGGTCCGGTTTATTCTCAAAACCAAGGAAGAGGAACCCGACAGTGACACGGAAATCCGCCTCCTTGCGGAAAAAAGCGCCAAGGACGGCACACTTACCGACGACGAACACAACATGATCAGCAATGCGCTCAACCTGGACGAGCTTGCCGTCAATGCGATCATGACGCCACGTACCGTGGTCCATGCCATAGATGATAAAGAAACCATTGGCAGCTTGTTTCAAAAAATCAAGGACCTCCCTTTCGCCCGCCTGCCCATCTATCACGAAAACATCGACAACGTCACCGGTATCGTGCGGCGTCGGGACATCCTCACCGCAAAGGCGAATGACGAAGATTCGGTGCGCATTGCGGACTTGGCGGATGCCCCTCTTTTCATACCCGACAATGCAACCGCCTCAAACGCACTGCATACTTTCCTGAAAAACCATCGGCAACTGGCCATCGCCGTGGACGAATTCGGAAACATGTCCGGCGTCGTCGCCATGGAGGATGTGATCGAACATATCATCGGCCACGAAATCTTCGAAGAGGACGATCCCGCGATCGACATGCGGGAACTCGCCCGTAAACGCCGGCATTCGGCTATAAAACGCGGGCACCAAACAAACGAATAGGCCGTATTGGATTGCGGTTGCTCTCGGTGTATTATCCTTTTAGCGCTTTCTATATGCCCGTACAGCTCTACGACACACTTAGCCGATCCATTCGCGAACTCATGCCGGAAGACGGCCGGCAGCTACGTTTTTACTGCTGCGGCCCCACCGTTTACGGACCCGCCCATATCGGCAACTTCCGCACCTTTTTATTGCAGGATGTGCTGCGCCGCGTGTTGGAAGTGGACGGCACGCAGGTTCGTCACGTCCGCAACATCACCAATGTCGACGACAAAACGATCCGGGGCGCCCGCGAGAAAGGGGTCTCGCTCGGGACATTCACGGCGGAATGGACGGAAAAATTCCATGGCGACTGTGAAGCGCTCAACATGCTGCCGCCGCATCTTGAGCCCGGGGCCGTCGAACACATCCCGCAACAGATCGCGCTCGTCGAAAAACTCATCGAAAACGGGAACGCCTACGCCACGGAAGACGGATCGGTTTATTTCCGAATCCATTCCTTTCAAAACTATGGGCGACTCGCCAAACTCAAACAGGACGAACTTCAACCCCGGCGTGATTCGCCGGACGCCCCCCAGGAAGCTGACGAATACGACCGGGAGTCCGTCGCTGATTTCGCCCTGTGGAAACACCGGAAGCCGGAGGACGGCGAGAATTACTGGCCGAGTCCGTGGGGGGAAGGTCGCCCCGGCTGGCACTTGGAATGTTCCGCCATGGTGGACAGTGCTTTTGGCGGGCGTACGATCGATCTTCACGGCGGTGGCATCGACCTGTGCTTCCCCCACCACGAAAATGAAATCGCCCAATCCGAATGCGCGCATGGCCGGACTTTCTGTCATCATTGGTTTCATGTCGCCCACCTCATGGTGGAAGGCGAGAAAATGTCGAAAAGCCTGGGCAACCTCCATACGCTCGACGACCTCCGGAAAAAGGGCTTCAGCCCCATGACCATCCGTTACACGCTCATCGCCGGAAGCTTTCGTCAACAGCTCAATTTCACCTTTGACGGACTTCATGCTTCTCAAAGCGCCCTCACCCGAATGGAACGCTTTGCCGATACCCTGCTCGAAAAAACCGGGCAATCCCGCGACGCGTTGGACGCGTATATCCGGCCGCCGGAAGAACCCGTGGATTTCGGCCCCTTTGACAAAGCTTGGGAAGCATTGCGCAACAATCTCAACACCGCCGCCTGCCTCGGTGCGATTTTCGGAGTCATCGGCACAAACCCGGGCTCCCGCCTCGACGCCGAAGGCGCGCGAAAAACGCTTCGCTCTTTCGGCGCCCTCCTGTACGCGCTTGGCCTGCGGCTCTTTGCTTCGGAAGCAGAGAAACAAGAAGTTCCTCCCGAAATTCGCGCGTTGGCGGATGAACGCTGGGCCGCAAAAAAAGCCAGGGACTTCGCCCGGGCCGATGCCCTGCGAGACGAGCTTCTGGAAAAGGGCTGGGCCGTCAAAGACGGCAAGGAAGGCTACGAATTGACAGTCACGTTTTCCGCGGGGCGCAAAATGTAGCT
>JBKGYB010000194.1:0-3957 GCA_046546295.1 Opitutales bacterium
GTAGGGAGCGGGTTTATCCCGCGATTCAGGGCAACCCTCGTAGGGAGCGGGTTTATCCCGCGATTTGATGCCGTCGACCGTAGCCCTGATGCACGCGGTGTAAAACCGGTCGCTACAATCCGGCTCCCCGTCGGGTTCATCTTCGCCGGACCCAATGTCACGAAGAGAAAAGAAATAACCTGCAACCGTGTAGAATATCACCCCTCTTCGCTTGTTCACAGTCTTAAGCTTGCCATTTATAGAATCAGTGAAAGGAACGATTCAGATTGTCCTAATCCAATGGGTTGCTAGCGTTTGGCCCGGATGCTCGAAAAAGACGCAGATGGCCGCTTGAAGCGGATTGAATACCGCGGGAAACACCTGCGGGCGAGTCGGACGGGCGGCGTCGCATTGCGGGCACAGACGAAAGCCGCAGGCATCAACCTGACAGCCAATACAAACCGCGGCATGCGTGTTTCAACCCGTGTCGCCAAGGGAACGCAGACGGCATTCCAAAATGGACGCTTCATCCTGCGAGGCCGCTACGGTGACGGGCCCACGAAACTGAACCTTTCCAAGAGCGGCGTCTCGGTGTCAAGCAAGACCGATATCGGCACGATCAACTGGTTCAAGCCCGGTTATTCCAGCGCAAAAATCGGCGGCATCCAAGTGCGCGGAAAAAATGCGGTCTATCTCCACATGATCGTGGGGCTGGTCCAAATGCTTGTCTATTTTTTCATCTTTCTGGCCCATGCCCTCGTCCTCACCGCACAGGTGGCTTGTCAACTATCGATAAAAGCCTGGACCGCACTGCAACGCGCGTGGGCGCTGCCGCAGCAAAAGAAAATCCGGGCTGTGGAAGACGAGTGGCTGTGTGGGCTGGAAGGCAAGGACCCGCAGCTGCTTCGACGCGCACTCGACCTTGTTTTCCTGCAGCTTGCGAGGGGGCAAGCGATCAATGAATCCCGGGAAAACGAAACCGCCGAGCATTCGGATTCGGAGCAAAACGAAGCCGAAACCATGGTCAGCGCCCTACTCCGGAATTGCCCGTTAAAAGCGCCGCTGAATCTTGAAGTCCTTTTCAGCTGCCTGGCCGAGACCTATGCTAAACAGGCCGGGGACGCGGTATGCCTGGAGCACTTCCTTGACCTGGATGCCGCCGCAGTGGCCTCCGGGGGACGCAACCGCCTCCAGGAGCGCCTGCTCGCTGTATACGCCGATGTATGCGGGATCGATTTAAGCAACGACGCGAAGGCGCCCGAAAAATAGCCGCGACGCGCCACGTCCCCCGGGAGGCGGTCCATCTTCCCTCTTCAACCGCCTTCGCCGGTCCCCCGCGATCAATCAGGATTCAAGAATCAGTATTCTGTAATTAATTCCGCGGCGTTGTTCAAGATTGGTGGCGCGTGTTTACACATAAGGACTTATGTGTTTTATGTGTGCATATGAATATCACGCTTTCATCCGATAAGGAAACGGTCCGCAAGACCCGCGAGTTCGCACGACGCCAAGGCCTGTCCCTGAACGAACTGTTGCGCCGCTACATGAACTCGCTGACTCGCGTCGAAGAGCGCGAATCCATCGAGGAAGAATTCGCGCGCAACGCTTTGGAACAAGGAGGGCAATCCGCTCCCGGCTATAGATTCGACCGTGAAGAAGCGCATCGCCGATAGCGAGACGGGAAACGATGGATTTCATTGATACCAATTTAATCGTTTACGCCAACGACCGGAGCGATCAGACGAAGCAGGAGCGCGCGCTCGCAGTGGTCCGTCAAGCCATCCGGGACGGCAGTGGCGTCATTTCGGTGCAGGTCTTGCAGGAATATGCGAATACCGCGTTAAACAAACTCGGACAGGAACCGGCGGTCGTGTTGCGCCAGTTGGCTTTGCTGGAATCCATGGAAGTCGTACGCCCCGACCCGAAGATGGTGTGTCGCGCCGTGGAACTGAAGACTTTGTTTCAAATCTCATTCCGGGATGCCTCGATTCTGGCCGCAGCCGAATGCGGGGGCTGCCGTCGGCTGTTCTCGGAAGATTTGAACGAAGGGCAGGCCTATGGATCAATCCGTGTGATGAACCCGTTGCTTCAAGGATGATTGTATTGGCGTTTGATAGTTCATGCGGCGTAAGCGAAGTCGAATCAAGGATGCATCAGCTGATGGTGCGAGCCTTGCTTTAATCTCATGTTCAATGATGAGACCAACTCGAAAGGCGCTCAAGTTCTCTTCACGAGCCACAACCCGAATCCCAACACACCGAAAACAAGCAAGCCTGGCGCGACGAACACCTAAAGCGATCTCCGGCTTCGCCAACGCCGAGAAGACCCATAAAAGCATACAAAAAGAAGACATTAAGTTGACAAATACTCACGCAGCGCCGATCTTCGCCCCATGACCACAACACTGAACATTGATGTTTTCGACCGCTCAAATCGCCTGGGCGCCGTTTTGGAGAACGCGGGGCCGTCCAAGACCCGCAAGTCCCGCTATCATTTTGAGGTTAAACGCCACCGGAAATTCCAAGCGGCGAAGAACGCCGGAGGCGGCTTTTGTATCGTGCGGATCGGCAGCAAAGAAGCCGGCTTGGAGCAGCTCAGAAAATTGCGCGATCAACTCGACCGAAAACAATGGCAAGGCGTGGTGGCGGTGCTGAATAAAAAACTGGCGGCCGACACCCAAATCCAGCGTGTTTTGCTCCAGCCGGGGCGGACCAACGCATTGCGCTTCATTATCGAGGATGCCTCCGGGGAAAATACCAACCCCATTGTTGATCACCTGATGGATCTGATCGAGATTACCGGCGAAAAGAACTCCGAATCAGAGATCAAGAGCTTTCACCCTCCTTACCTCGAAGCGACCCGTCCCATTCGAAACTCGAAGAGCATGCGGCTCGACGCCAAGCTCATCGCCGATTACTTCGACCTGAGCCTGCGCGAGCTGGCTCGCATCCTCGGCAAAATCCATGGTACCATCGACAAGACCCCCGACAGCAAGAATCTTCAGCCGGATCTCCGCATATTTGAAGCGATTCTCCGTGGTCGTCTGCTCGTGAACCACGACGATGCACTCTTTCGCCAATGGCTGAACACGGGCAGCGATGCCTTGCCGAAGCAGAACGGCAGTCACCCCTCCCCAATGGATATTATACGCATGGGGCATCCCGAAGTCGTAGCCGGCATGGTGGACCGGGAATTGACCGGAGAACCGAGCTAGAACAATGCTGCTGACAGGGAAAATCAATGAAATCGTATGCCGGTCGACGGTTCTGCTTACGCCGGCATTCTTACTCGCTACATCGATAGCGATGCTTTCGAAGCAGGAGGGAAGAATTGTTTCCACGATGCCGGCCCACACTATTACGGTCAGCGGTACACTCCGAAAGGTGGAGCGCGCGGCATATACATGGCCGAAGACGTCCCGACGGCCCTTGGAGAAGTCAGGCAAAACGGGCTCGCCGCTCTCTGCCCGGATCGGGTAGCGACGCGACTGCAGCTCGACATCGAAGTTACACTCGAGCGTGTCTTTGATCTGGGGGATTCCAAGCTCCGGCGCCGGCTTAAAACGACGCTCGACGAGCTGCGCAGCCCTTGGGAAGGGGGGTTGATGCCACCCTACACTTGGCCACCTACTTGGTTTCTCGGCCATGCTATTTACGAGTGTGGTCGTTTTGACGGTATCCGGTTTCCATCCGCACAAATTGAACGTAAATATTGCGTTTTCGTGCTGACGGAACGACTCGGTGCGAGATCCCGATTGACCGCACATCAACCGGGAAAAGGTCAGATAACACACACCGGCAAATACAAACTGCTCTCCTGAAAATTTTTTGTTAGTCAATATGAACGGTTCATAAGGACAATAGCGGGAATAAACCAGATTTCACACAACAAGCTCCTCGGTGACCACGCTTCACACCCCTACAACCCCGACGACGCCAACGCCTTCTTCCGCGCCGGTGAGATCGAAGCCTGGGGACG
>JBKGYB010000195.1:0-3956 GCA_046546295.1 Opitutales bacterium
ACAGCAGGCTCCGAATGATTGAAATCCTATCGCGTAGCGGTTTCTTGCGCGACCTTGATCTCCGCGAATCGCTCGCCGACATTCGGCTCACTGGGGCAGCTACTGAGCGGCTGAATGCCGCTTGCTTGCACTTTTGCTTAAGACAGCGCCATTCCGGCAACTTTCCGCCCCGCCCCCCCCATTTCCACCCCGATCAGTCGTTGCCGGCGCGCCCGGCACGAAACAGCCTCACCTTCAGATTGTTCGACGGTCGAATGTCTTTTCCGGCTCCTCGGGCATCACGCGCGCTCCCACCTCAAACGAGCCCCCGCCGTCAGGGGAAGGAAGCTCGATGTACACTTTGCGGGTGGCTGTCTGCCCGGGCCCGAGTGTCTCCAAGACGAATCGCTCCGGTTCGCCCGAACTGCGCAACACTTCGAGTTCCGCATTGGAAAACCATTTGGTGCCACGGTTTTCCACAATAACCTGCACCGGCTCCGTGGTACCGGGAACCGCTTCCGGATCCAGGTAAATGTCCGCCAAAGCAACATCAAGCAGGTGCGGGACGTCCCGCTCACGAATTCGATCCCAATCCAGCACCCCCTCGCCATAAAGCGGATCTTTGCCCGGTGCGCCGGCCTCGTTCAAATGCTGCTTCATGAATTCAACCGCTTCATCGGGGGAGCGTTCTTTTTCACCCGAAAGCAACCTGGCCAAAGTGCCCGTAACAAACGGAGCGGAGGCGGACGTCCCGGAAAACAACGCCGTGCCCGTATCGTTTTTCGCCGTCATGATCCCCACCCCGGGAACAGCAAAATCAATTGCCTCGGAGCGGTTGGGGAATACGGCGTGCTCGCCGCGCGCATCGACGGCGGTTACGGCCAAAACATCCGGATAGGCCGCCGGAAAGGGTAGTTCACGGTAGCCATCGTTGCCTGCTGCCGCCACCATCGCGACATCCTGCTTTTTCGCATAACGCACCGCTTCCTGCAAAAGATGGGTGTCCTCGTAAAGCCCTACGCTGAAATTCATCACGTCCACCCCGAGCTTCGCCGCCTGCACGATCCCCTCGGCCACATGAAAGCTGTTCCCGATGCCCTCGTCATCCAGGACCCGGACAACCAGAAGTTCGGCATTCGGCGCCACGCCTTCCGACCCTGTAATAATTGAGGCCACGGACGTCCCGTGGGCCGCGCCGGGTCCGTCAACTCCACCTCCCGGCAAATCCATGTGAACAATATAAACATCATCGAATTGCGGGTGCGCTTGGATGCCTGAATCGAGAATTCCCACCAGCACCCCGCTGCCGTCCCCCGCCACGTCTTCACCTGTAATTGTCCGGGCGGATTCGTTAAAGGCCTGCAAATGCCCCAACGCACCCCCATCTATCCCGTCAGGTTCAGGCGGGCGTTCCACCCTGTACGCAAAGTCCGAATAGGCGCCAAAACGATTCGGATCAGGCCCTTTCTCAAACGTTTCCTGCCTCACGCGAACGACAAGTAACTCCTCAATTTGCCCAAGACTCCGCATGTCATGCTCAGAAAGCGCTCGCAAATAATCCCTAAAATCCCCCCTCGTTGGAAAATGAATGACCCGCTCGCCTTCAATTGCATTGGGAGGAACCATCGCCTGCGGCTCCTCTGACGTCTCAAAATCCGCCTCCCTCTTTTCTTCCGCGCTTTGATCGACAGCTTCAGTCCCCTCGTCCCGCTCGGCCTTCCGCTCTTGTCCATGATAAATCCACCATCCAATGGCTGCCCCAAAAACAAGCACGGCAAAACAAATGGCAAATATGCGGAATCGATTCATAACGTCTCGCAGGAAAACGCTAGCTCAGCAAGAGCGGATTGCAAACATCAAATGCAACGATCCCGGCATTGATTGCCCTTAAATATGGATGGCTTCGCCGAAAACCATGGCAGCGGCCTCCATCATCGCTTCACTCATCGTTGGATGGGCGTGGATCGTGCCGTGGATGTCCTCCGCAGTCGCTTCCAGTTTCATGGCCAACACGTATTCGGCGATCATTTCCGTGGCGTCGCCCCCGACAATGTGCGCTCCCAGGATTTCCCCATGCCGCGCCCCTGCCAATAGCTTCACAAACCCTTCCACCGCATTGGAAGCCACCGCCTTGCCGGAGGCCTGAAAAGGAAATTTGCCCACCTTGTATTCGACGCCCGCTTCTTTCAATTGCGCCTCTGTCTTCCCGATGCTTGCAACCTGCGGAATACAATAGGTGCAGGCGGGAAAATCCCTAACCAACTGCGGTTCGGAATGACCGAACATGCCCTGCACCGCTTGCACCGCTTCGTAGGTGGCGACATGCGCCAGCCAGGGCGGACCAATAATGTCGCCGGCTGCGAAAATCCCGGGTACCGAGGATTCATAGCGTTCGTTCACCTTGATATAGCCACGATCCAAATTCGGCCGCACGCGAGGCGACAGGAGATTTTCGGTGTTCGCCGTCACCCCGATCGCAAGCAGCGCCGCATCCGCAGTGACCGCCTCCTTTTTCTCCCCTTTTACGATATTCATTTTCACCGTCTTGGGGTTGACCTTGAGGTCCTCCACTTTCGAACCGACGTGACATTTGATGCCCTGTTTCTTGAACGACCGCGCTACAATCGACGACACCTCCCGGTCCTCCAACGGAAGGACACGGTCTTCCATCTCCACCAATGTGACCTCTGTCCCGAATGCATTGAGAAAATACGCAAACTCCGCGCCAATCGCGCCAGCCCCCACGATAACGATTGATTTCGGTTGCTTCTTCATTTCAAGGGCCTCGCGAGAGGTCATGACCCGTTCACCGTCAACTTCCAGGCCCGGAAGGCCGCGCGGTTTGCACCCGCTGGCAAGAAGTATCCGCTCCGTCATCAAGACCATCCCCTTGTCCCTGCCTTCAGTAATTTCCACCATGCCCGGAACATTGACCGTTCCGGTTCCCTCCATGTGCTCTACATTATTTTTCTTAAAGAGCTGCTCGATCCCCTTCGCCATCTTCGATGCCACATCGCGCGATCGTCCGATCACCTTTGTGAAATCGTGCGACACCCCGCTGACCTGAATGCCAAAGTCGTCGGCATGCTTCAACTTATTGGAAAATTCGGCCGCTTTGAGCAACGATTTCGAGGGGATACAGCCCCAATTCAAACATGTGCCACCCGGGCGTTCCCGCTCGATGCAAGCGACTTTTTTACCGAGTTGCCCGGCGCGAATCGCGGCCGCATAGCCGGCGGGGCCCCCGCCAATGACAACGAGATCGTATTTGTTTGTGGATGACATGAAGAGATGTGTGTGTGGTGAGAATAAGGGTGTGCCAAGTTTGTGGACAAAACATAAAAGCCAAACCAGAGCAAGGCATAAAGACGGGGAATGAAAGGTTTAAAACCTCCGCCGTCAATCCCGAGTGCCTCAGAAGGCCTTGAACCTATAAAGAGTATTCCGAAGCGAGAATTCAGTATTCAGACTTAATAATGGGCGAGTTACAGCACTTGAACCCCCGCCAAAGTGGCGGCTTACTCCAAAGCCACAGGTCAACTTCTGACTCCTGGCTCCTGAATTCTGACTGCTGGATTTAGGATGAAAGATCTAATATAGGAAAAAAAGAAAGCCATGCGACGACACTGATTACACCGCTTATGTGCGCTGATTGACGCTTATCCTGCGACGATGAAAAAATTAAAAGGATCTTTCTCCATAAGCGTAAATTAGCGGAAATAAGCGGTTTCCGGCTCAGCCGGCCTCAAGACCATGCGGGCAAAATATTTTCGGGCACGCGAATCGGCAAAGTTCGGCTAATTACTTCGTAATCTTGGCTCGCTTCCGGGCCAATTTCTTCACCCGTTTCTTGGGCTCTTCTTTCTCCAACGGAGGAAAGCGAACCGTAGGAATTTGAATGGCGCCGTGAGGGAAGCGCCCGGTCAGGTTGAGGATCATTTCGCGGATTGCACCATAGAGAACCGAAGGGCCATTTA
>JBKGYB010000196.1:0-3930 GCA_046546295.1 Opitutales bacterium
TCAAGCGATGGAAACCCGCCCCGCGGGTCGGCACTCCACCACTCCACTACTCCACCACTCCACCACTCCACCACTCCACCACTCTTTTTCTTTGCCAGCGGGCATACCCGTTGTTTGATTCAGCGCTTCTTTCTATGATTACGATCAACCAAGTCTCCCACAATTTCGGCAAAAAAACGCTCTTCAACGGCATCCATACGGTTATTGGAGCCCGGGATCGCATTGGCCTCATCGGCTCCAATGGCTCGGGCAAAACCACGCTGCTCCGCATGCTTATGGGCGAGCTGGAGCCGAATTCCGGTTCCATCGACAAGCCGGACTATATTGATGTCGGCTACCTCCCGCAGGACGGGTTGTCCCACTACGGGCAAACCCTCTTCGAAGAGGCAAAAAACGCTTTTTCCAACACGCTTGAGCTCCAGAACAAACTGGAGCAGGCGGAGGAGCAAATGCTGACTATGGATACCTCAAGCGAGGAATACTACGAGTTGATCGACGCCATGGTGGACTGGGAACAGCAATTGGAAAACCACGAACCGGAAAAAATGAAGTCCCGCATCGAACGGGTGCTTTTGGGAATGGGCTTTACGGAAGCGGATTTCAGCCGGGACACCGGAGAATTTTCAGGCGGCTGGCAAATGCGCATCGCGCTCGCCAAACTCCTGCTGCAAAACCCCTCCCTGCTCATCCTTGACGAGCCGACCAACCACCTCGACATCGTCTCCCAGACTTGGGTGGAACATTACCTCCGGAATTATCAGGGCGCGCTCATCATTATTTCCCACGACCGCGCTTTTCTGGATACGGTCACCAATCGAACGCTCGAGCTGAAATTCGGCGAATTAACCAGCTACAAGGGGAATTACTCCTATTACAAACAGGAAAGTGAAGCCCGCAAGGCTCAACAGCGCAAAGCCTACGACAACCAGCGGAAAGAAATCCAACGGCAGAAAGAGTTCATCAATAAATTCCGCTCGAATGTAAAGAAGGCGAGCATGGTCCAGAGCCGGATCAAGCAACTGGAGAAAATGGAGCGGATCGAGCCCCCGCGGGAGGAAAAAAAGATCTATTTCCGCTTTCCAAAGTCCCCGCCCGCCAGCGCAAAAGCAATCACCATCACAGACTTGTATAAGGCCTACGGCGACAATGTGGTGTTTGACGGGTTGAATCTCCGCATCGACCATGGCGACCGGATCGCGGTCGTCGGCGTGAATGGAGCAGGCAAATCAACGCTCGCCCGCATCATGGCCAAGGAGGAACCCTATCAGGGCGGATCGGTCGAACACGGCCTCAATACAACGGTCGGCTTTTTTGCCCAGAGCCAGGCGGACCAGCTGAATCCGGCAAACACCGTATTGGAAGAGGTGGAGGAAGCGGCCGTCGGCAACCCCGACGCCAATCCCCGCGCCGCGCTCGGCGCCTTGCTCTTCAGCGGGGATGAAGCGCTGAAAAAAACCGACGTCCTGTCGGGAGGCGAACGCAACCGGGTGGCACTCGCTAAAATGCTGATGAAACCGGCAAATTGCATGATCCTGGACGAACCCACGAACCACCTCGACATCCGCTCGAAAGAGGTGCTCGAGGAGGCCATTCGCCTCTTCGAGGGCACGGTCATTCTCGTCAGCCACGACCGGGCCTTCCTCGACAATGTCGTCAATAAAGTCCTCGAAGTCGCCCCCGGCTCCACCCGGATGCTCACCTGCAACGTCACGGAATACGTCAAACGAATCGAAGAGGAAATAAAAGAAAGCGCAAAATAATCATACCCTTGCATTAACAAACCAGCCGCAAACCAATTAACGTGTTACTCGCGATCTATATCCTGCTGGCACTCGCCCTTTTCACCTACGGGTACAATTGCTTCGTCATGAGCTATTTGTTCCTGCGCAAACAAGGGCTCGCACAAGCGATGTGGACCCGTGTTATCGCCGACGGACAAGCCGCCTTCGACAAGCCCGACGAACTTCCCTCGGTCACCACCCAAATCCCGGTCTACAACGAAGCCAATGTCGTGGAACGGGTGCTCCGGGCAGCGGTCGCGATGGACTATCCTCAAGGGAAACACGAGATTCAGGCGCTGGACGATTCAACCGATGAAACGCGCAGCTTAATCGACACGGAAATCGAGGCCCTCCAAAAAACGGGCGTCGATGTAAAAGTCGTTCGCCGGGCAAACAGACGGGGTTATAAGGCCGGCGCCCTGCGCAACGGCCTGCTCACCTGCAAGGGCGACTATATCGCCGTTTTTGATGCCGATTTTATTCCACCGCCGGACTTCCTCCGCAAACTCGTCCCCATCCTGCGGCACGATGCAAACCTTGCTTTCGTTCAAGCGCGCTGGGGACACACCAACTCAACGAAGTCGCTGCTCACCCGCGCCCAGACAATCGGGATCGACGGGCACTTTATGATCGAGCAATCCGCCCGCGCTTTCAATGGCTTGTTTCTCAATTTCAACGGGACGGCCGGATTGTGGCGCAAAGCGGCCATCCTTGATGCCGGCAACTGGCAGGATGACACCCTCACCGAAGACATGGACCTATCCTACCGCACCCAGCTTGCGGGATGGAAAGCAGCCTACGCCCCCGACGTCGTGGTCCCGGCGGAATTGCCGGAGAGCTATGAAGCCTTTAAAAAACAGCAGTTCCGTTGGGCCAAAGGCTCGATCCAGACGGCCATCAAAATACTGCCCCGTGTCTTCCAGTCACCGGCGCCCGTGTTTAAAAAGCTTCAAGCCGTGTTACATCTGACCCACTACTGCATCCACCCGCTCATGGTTGCACTGGCCCTGCTCGCCCTGCCCCTTATTTTAACAACCGAAATCATTCCGGGAACCGGCTGGATGATCTTCCTCGCCCTCGCCATTCTCACGGCAATGATCGGGCCCAGCTTCCTGTATTGCATAAGCCGGTTTTCGCTCGGCGGCTCGAATATCGCAATGCTTCGCTTCCTTCCCGGCCTGATCTGTATAGGCGTGGGCATCGCACTTTCCAACTCGCGGGCTGTTTTTGAAGCAATCTCCGGAGTCAAGACCCCCTTCATTCGAACACCCAAAAGCGGCGACCTGAGGAAAATATATCTCAGCAAAGCGGACTTATTGCCCGCGCTGGAACTCTTGCTGGGAAGCTACTGCGCCATCAGCTTCGCGTTTTATCTGCATGCGGGCAAATATCTGGTCGGGCCCTTTCTGTTAATCTACGCACTCGGCTTTCTGCACGTGGGCTTCCAGGGACTCCTCGAACGCCTGCAACCCAAGCCCGCATAACGCGCGCGCCGAGACGATATTCCTGTCTGAATTTCCCGGCGCCAATATTACTGGTGCAATTGCCGCAAGGCCTCATATGTGGCCACGGCGGCCGCGCTTGAGAGGTTCAGTGATCGCAGATCCGCGCGTGGTTGCGGAATGCGCAAACGCTCGCCTTGTAATTCCTCATGCATCCAGTCCGGGGCGCCATGCCCTTCGTTTCCGAAAACAAGACCGTCCCCATCCCGAAAATCCGCCTCCCAAAGCGACCGTCTGCCGTGCGTCGTAAAAAGCCATAATCGCTCCGGTCCTTCCGGACTCGCCCGAAAGACCTGCCAGTCCTCATGCTCTCTGACATCAAGCGAATGCCAGTAATCCATTCCGCTGCGCCGCAAATGCCGGTCGGTGATTTTAAAGCCCAATGGATGTATCAAGTGCAGGCGACTCTTCGTAATCGCACAAAGACGTCCCACATTACCCGTGTTCTGCGGGATCTCCGGTCGAAATAAGACTATGTGTAACATGGCAGGATACGGTAGAGGCGATTCAACCTAAAAAGATATTAGTACAACCACTGTGCACACTGATCCCACTGAGCGCATGTGCGTCAACCTTAGAAATTATCATACGACTCGCCTCAAAACTCCTGAGTTCAACATTGAGCTTTTTTGCGGCTTCCGCTTTTG
>JBKGYB010000197.1:0-3911 GCA_046546295.1 Opitutales bacterium
GAAATCCCCAACACAAACCTGAAAGCATCGCCCTTAATCTACGGATGCATGCGCGCAACCGGCGGACAAGACATGCGGAACCATACAAGCGAAGCCGTCCGACATGCCCGGGAAACAGTGGAAGCGGCACTCGAATGCGGCATCAATTTTTTCGACCATGCCGATATCTACGGTTCCGGGGATTGCGAAGAAGCTTTCGGGCATGTGCTGAAAGAGCGACCCTCCCTGCGTGAAGAGATCGTCATACAAACAAAATGCGGCATCCGGAAAGCACATGAACCGATGGGTAGTTCGCCTGCCCGCTACGACTTCAGTTACGACCATATCGTAAACTCGGCGGAGCAAAGTTTGCAGCGCCTTGGCATCGAAACCATCGATATCCTCCTGCTGCATCGACCGGATCCGCTGGCTGAGCCTGCTGAAGTTGCCCGTGCTTTTGAACATCTCCATAGCTCGGGGAAAGCGCGCTATTTCGGAGTCAGCAACCACAGCGGGTATCAAATTGAACTGCTGAAGCGATCCATTGATCAGCCCCTTGTGGCCAATCAGCTTCAGTTCAGCCTCTTCCACTCCGGCCTCATCGATGCAGGGACGCTGGTCAACCAGAAGCGCCCCGAATTTCATTATCCCGGTGAAGGGACGCTCGAATACTGTCAACTCCACTCCGTATCCATTCAAGCCTGGTCGCCTTTAGCCGGTGGCGCACTGGGCATGATCGCTCAGGACAAAAGAGCCGCTCCCACCCTGCCTGAAACACGCGGACTGGTCCAACAAATGGCCGAGGCGAAAAACGTCAGCCCCGAGGCCATTCTGCTGGCGTGGATCTTTCGACATCCGGCGGGCATACAACCGGTCATCGGAACAACAAATACAAAACGCATCCGCGCTTGCGGGGAAGCAACAAATATTTCGCTTTCAAGAGAAGAGTGGTACACCCTCTATACCACGGCCCGCGGGTTGCCCACGGGTTAACCCCGCGTGACAACTTCGCATGCCTCATTGACGACCCGAAAGCATCCTTTGGAATTCGAACTATGACGCACGAAAATTACCCCCCTTCCGCACATTAAATCCCGGAGATTCCGCTCCGGATTTTTCCCTTCCCGCCACCGACGGCGCCACCTACACGCTCGCCGATTTTACGGATCCGGTGCTGGTCGTCTTTTTTACCTGCAACCATTGCCCTTATGTCACCGGCTCCGATGAAGTGACCCGGGCGACGGCAGAGAAATTCGCCCCACGCGGCGTGCGATTCGTGGGCATCAACTCAAACAGCGAACAGACCAAACCGATCGGCTGCAACGTCAAGTGGGAGGGCCGCGCGGAACACTGGATGCCCCCCGAAGCCTGCGATCTGGTCTGATCCTCCTGAAGTCGCCAGCCCGATTGATTGCAGACAGGACTTTCATTCATTGCGAGTCCATCCGACCGCATCCGGACTGTGGTTATTGCGAGTGGTCGGGCTCTCGCCTTTACGGGGCGGTGCTTTTTTTTGCAACGGCTCGTCCACTGGCAGTGCGTAGGCTGCCAGGCGAGCGCCCGAAGTGAGCCTTCACCGCGCGGGACAGCGCACTGGCCTCGGAAAACCCGGTAAGTTCCGCGATTTCCGCTACTGAATGATTCGTATCGACCAGTAATTGCAGAATCCGACGGTAGCGGATTTGGTCAAATACCGCCTTCGGCCCTTGCTTGAAAAAAGAATGAAACATCCGCCGAAGATGGGCCGGAGAAATGCCCACTCTTCGCGCTATTTCATCCTGACTTAAATTATCAGACAATTCCTGGCTGTAGGTTTGGAGAACGGCTTCCACGACGGACCAGGCTTTTAAACCATGGGCCGATTGACGAGCAGTAAGGTTTTCATAAAGCATGAGACTGAGCTCGGAAAGAGCCGCTTCCTGACAGAGCAACACGCCCGGCTCGGGGTGGCTCCAGTATTTATCAATATGCGCCCCCAGCTCACGGAGCCTGCTGCAATTCCGCGTGCTCAATTCCACTGCAGCACTTTCATCACGCGCAATTAGACTGCCGATCAAAGGCGGAACTTCGGAAAAATGGAAAACCAGAATTTCGGCGACTTTTTCCGGACAACCCCGTCCACCCATGACTTGTCTCCGGCCCCGAAAGCCACAATGTCCGGCGCCGGCACTGGGGAAGTTGGGTTGCAGAAGACGCAACCCGGCCGATTTCTCCTTTTACCACCGCTTGAAACTCCCAATAGAGCCGCTTTCGACCGGCGGCTACCGGACGCTCAAAATAGCGCCGGGTTCCTTTGTTAAAATAGTAGAGCACTGAATATGGAAAAGTCTTTATGAGCGAAAATGTCAAATTTATTTCACCTCCTTGTCATGGATATTTTCACAGGATCGTGTCAGGATGAAAGCATGCAAAAAGAAAAGAAAAAACGCTATGCCCTGGTTGGCGCCGGTGGTCGTTCCAGAATGTTTACCAAAGCTATTCTGGATACTTACAAGGACAGGGCCGAGTTGGTCGGCTTGTGCGACATCAATAAGAAACGGCTGGACTACCAGCTCAACCACTTCAAGGAAACCTATGGAGTCGAAGGCATTCCCGCTTACCACCCCTCCGGTTTTGAAACGATGATTGCCGAGACGCGCCCCGACACCGTGATTGTAACCACGATTGATCGGGCGCATCATGAGTATATCATCCGTGCCATGCAGGCCGGTTGCGATGCCATTACGGAAAAACCGATGACCACGGATGCGAAAAAATGCCAGCTCATTCTGGACACCGTTAAGGAAACGGGGCGTGACTTGAAGGTCACCTTCAATTATCGCTACTCCCCCACCCGGACAAAAGTGAAGCAATTGCTTCAGGATGGAATGATCGGCGAGGTGTTGTCGGTTCATTTTGAATGGCTGCTCAACACCCAGCACGGCGCTGATTATTTCCGGCGCTGGCACCGCGATAAAAGGAACTCCGGCGGCTTGATGGTCCACAAAGCAACCCATCATTTTGATCTCGTGAACTGGTGGCTCGACAGTGTCCCTGAAACAGTATTCGGACTCGGCAAACTCGGGTTTTATGGACGAGCGAATGCAGAGAGTCGCGGTGAAACGTACCCCTACTACCGTGGGACCGGGTATGCCAAGGTGGATGAAGATCCATTTGCCTTGAACTTGAAGGATGGCGGGACCTTGGAAAACCTGTATTACTTAGCGGAATCCGAGGATGGCTATCTTCGCGACCAGAATGTGTTCGGTGACGGGATCAGTATAGAAGATACAATGAATCTGACGGTACAATACAAATCGGGCTGTCAAATGACGTATGCTTTAACCGCATACTCCCCTTGGGAGGGCCTTCGAATTCACTTTAACGGTACGCATGGACGCATTGAGCTGGAAGAGGTGGAAAATTCCTACATCAATGCAGGCGGCAAGTCGAAGGAGGAGGGTTCCACCGCAAGCCAGAAACTCACCGTTCAAAAACTATGGGAAAAGCCGGAGGAAATTGAAGTCGAGAAAGGCGAAGGTGGCCACGGCGGAGGTGACGTGCGGATGTTGGCCGACATTTTTGTCCCGGGCAGCGAACCGGATCCGCAAAATCGGGCAGCCGGTGTTTGGGACGGGGCACGGTCCATTCTCACCGGGGTTGCGGCAAACCAATCCTTCGCAACCGGTCTACCAATCCGAGCCGATCAGTTGATTCAATTTTAAATAGGGCGGATCCATTTTGCGCAAAGCATAAAATGGTCGGGGCAGCAGGATTTGAACCTGCGACCTCTTCGTCCCGAACGAAGCGCGCTACCAGGCTGCGCTATGCCCCGATGACCAATGCGGCTAGCCAATTGAAAGAAAATCACTTTGTCAACACCCGCATGCGCCTGCTTTTTTCAAAGGGCCTCTTGCTCTATTGAATCAATGATTTCCCGGTCATTGCTTCGG